>CAZLTH010000060.1:0-9163 GCA_964562355.1 uncultured Syntrophomonadaceae bacterium
AAGTTGCAAGGTTTGCGATTCACGTCTGAAGAATCAAGGCCGTGTCAAAAAAGAACCGTCCCCTGACGGATTGGCGGATTGGAGGCGAAAAACGTATGGATAAATATAAGCACGATTTAGAAATTTTGAGCGAAATGGTGGGGGTATCAGGGTATGAAGGGTCGATTAGCCGCCATCTAAGTTCTCGTTTTAAAAATTATACTGATAGTATTAAAACAGATAAGCTTGGTAACTTAATTGCCCTGAAGAAAGGGATAGAGAAAGAAAATCCCTTAAAAGTTATGTTGGCTGCCCATATGGATGAAATAGGTTTGATGGTGACAGATATAGAAAAAGGTTTTATCAGGGTGACCTCTGTTGGTGGTATTGATCCTAGGACTATGATTAGTCAAGAAGTGGTTATTCATAGTCGGGGTGGAGATATCGCCGGCATAATTGGTGCTTTCTCACCTTTTTTTGAAGATAAAGAGGACCTTTCCAAGGGTGCTCAAATGAAAAAACTTTTTGCGGATACCGGGCTGGCAGAAGAAGAACTACGCCAGAGAGTACGGATAGGTGATCTAATAACTATTTCTCGTAAGTTCTGTCAATTGGCAGGGGACACAGTGGCAGGTAAGGCACTTGATGATAGAGCTGGTATTTTAGCTATGCAGGCTTGCCTAGAAGAACTATCAGGTTTGTATCATCAATGTGATGTCTATGCTGTGGCAACAGTTCAGGAAGAAGTTAGTATGGGGGGAGCGTTGGTGTCGACTTATGGAGTTCTTCCTGATATTGGTATAGCGGTAGATGTAACACATGGGGACTTACCCGGAGTTCCTGAATATAAAACATTTCCACTGGGAAAAGGCATTGCACTGGCGTGGGGGCCTAATATCCACCCTGCAATATACGATAAACTTAAAAAAACGGCAGAGAAATATGGCATACCCTATAAAAAAGAAATCGAGCCTTTGCCGACGGGGACAGATGCTAGGGCAATGCAGATAACACGAGAAGGGGTGGCTACTGGAGTTGTTTCTTTACCGCTACGGTATATGCATACTTCTGTAGAAACTTTAAACATGAAAGATATAGTAAGCGCTGGACGGCTTTTAGCCTTTTTTGTGCGAGATTTAGATGCTTCTTTCAGGGAGGAATTGACATGTTTTTAGAAAAACTTTCCCGGGCAGCCGGTGTATCTGGTTGTGAGTCGGAAATACGCAATATTATCAAGGAAGAGCTGACGCCTTTTGTTGACAGTATAGAGGTTGACGTCTTGGGAAATTTGCTGGTTTTTAAAAAAGGGG
The DNA here is from genome assembly GCA_964562355.1 of uncultured Syntrophomonadaceae bacterium. Taxonomy (GTDB): domain Bacteria; phylum Bacillota; class Dethiobacteria; order PWVN01; family PWVN01; genus CAZLTH01. Next base: position 1,290 of record CAZLTH010000060.1, read on the forward strand.
CGACTGACAATATAAGATTAATGCTCGCAGCTCACATGGACGAAGTAGGTCTCATGGTCTCTGATATTGAAAAAAACGGCTTGCTCAAATTCTACAAGCTTGGTGGGATAGACGACCAAGTATTACTTTCCAAAGTAGTTCTGATAGGTTCTGAAAAAGTAAAAGGGGTAATTGGGACCAAGGCTATTCATTTACAAAAAAAGCAGGAAAGAGAAAAGACCATTCCGTTGGAGGAGTTATTTATAGATATTGGCACAGCCAGCAAGGAAGAAGCAGAAAAACTTGTTAAAAGGGGAGACTATGTCTCATTCGACACAGAACCGCGTTATCTGGGTGGTAATGCTTTTAGTGGCAAGGCCTTAGACGATAGGGTGGGTTGCTACATATTGGCAGAACTCCTCAAAGAAGATTTACCTATTTCTGTTTGGGGAGTATTTACTGTTCAAGAGGAGATAGGTTTACGTGGAGCCGGACCGGCTGCTTATAAAATAAAACCGGAGCTGGCTTTGATTTTAGAGACTACGACAGCAGCTGATGTGGTGGAGTACGAAGAACATTTTCATGCCACATCTCTAGGGAAAGGTCCTGTCCTTACATTAATGGACGCTTCTTTTGTTGCCCATAAAAAAGTGTTGGATTTTTTAATCAGTGTTGCTGAGGTCAACAAGATACCCTACCAGTTTCGCCGTTTTACCCAGGCAGGTACTGATGCCGGCAAAATCAGTCTTAGCGCTGAGGGGGTGCCTGCCGGAGTTATTTCGACTCCTTGCAGGTATTTGCACTCACCGGTTTCTTTGATTAATTTACAGGACCTCGCACAGGGCCAGAAACTTCTCAGGGCAGTATTAAACTCTTTAGCCAAAGGAGAATTTAAAATATGAGAGAACTTATAAAACGGTTGTCGGAAGCATATGGGCCATCAGGGAGAGAAGAACAGATCAGCTCTTTGATCGAGACAGAAGCTAGGAAAACAGCAGATGAGGTGTTTAAAGATTCACTGGGCAATCTCATTGTTATCAAAAAAGGTAAAAGCGAAGGTAAAAGAATAATGGTGGCTGCTCATATGGATGAAATAGGGTTGATAATTACCCATATCGATGATAATGGGTTTTTGCGTTTTTCCGGTGTTGGTATAAAGCTGCCTTATGCGCTTCTTGGCAAAAGATTTACGTTTCCCGGGGGTATTTGTGCTACAGTAGCTGTTGAAAAACCGGAAGATCTAAAAAAACTCCAGTATAAAAAGATGTATCTGGATATTGGGGCAAAAAACAAAGAAGAAGCTGAGCAGATGGTAAGAATAGGAGATATGGGAGTTTTTGAAGGGACTCTAATTGAAACTAGGGATAGGCTCTCAGGAAAGGCTTTGGACGACCGGGTGGGCTGTGCTGTTTTACTGGAAGTACTGGCAGAACTTCAAACAGACAATGAAATATGTTTTGTTTTTACTGTTCAGGAAGAGTTAGGGCTAAGAGGTGCCCGGACAGCAGCTTTTCGTTTAAATCCTGACTATGCTTTGGCGGTTGATGTTACTTCTGTGGGGGACACACCGGAAGCTAATACTATGGCTGTTTCGCTAGGGAAAGGACCTACGGTTAAAATTAAAGACGCTTCTATTATTTGTCATCCTAAGGTGAAAGAAAAAATGATCACCGTGGCTGAGAAGAATAATATTCCTTACCAGCTGGAAGTGCTGGTGCGAGGGGGCACCGATGCTGGCAGTATTTATCTTACCCGGGAGGGTATTCCTGCCGGAGTCATGTCCATACCCTGTCGTTATATCCATACAGCGGCCGAGATGGTAGATCTGAATGATATTGCTAACAGTGTAAAGTTTTTACGGGCACTGCTGGAGGAAAAATGGGAGTGATGACAAATGCTTTTTATCAAAGAAGCACTGGCAACAGGAAACGCAGACAAAGATAAGTTGCGAGAAACAGTAGCTGGCATATTAAGAAAAGTAGTAGAAGAAGGCGACCGGGCCTTGGCTGAATTAACGCAGCGTTATGATGATATAGAAATAAAACCAGAAAGATTAAGAGTCTCCAGAGAAGAAGTAGCAAAAGCTTATCAACTGGTAGAAAAAAAGACGGTGGAGGGCTTGCAGTTTGCAGCTGAACAGATTAAGTTTTTTGCCGAGCAACAGCTTTCCTGCCTGAAACCTTTGGAGTGCCAAAATGTGCCGGGGGTTACCTTGGGACACCATCTTGTTCCAATTCTCTCTTGTGGTACTTACATTCCTGCCGGGCGTTATCCTCTTCCTTCCTCAGCTCTTATGTCTATTATTCCGGCCAGAGTGGCAGGTGTCAAACGAATTGTAGCCTGCTCACCACCTGTAAAAGAATTTTTAGGGATACATCCTGTTGTGTTGGTAGCTATGAATATGGCTGGAGTTGATGAGATTTACTGTATGGGTGGTGCCCAGGCGATAGCTGCTTACACCTATGGGACTGCTACTGTTTTACCTGTTGATATAATTGTAGGACCAGGAAACAAATTTGTAGCAGAAGCCAAAAGGCAAGTAAGTGGTGAAGTGGGAATTGATATGCTTGCTGGACCTAGTGAAGTGTTGATTATTGCCGATAATTCTTCTTCCCCACAGTATATAGCTATTGATTTGCTGGCACAGTGTGAACATGATCCAACGGCAAGAGGGATTCTTGTTACTACCAGCCGGGAACTGGCATATAAGGTACAGGAAATTATCAGGCAGGAATTAAAAGGACAGGCTATCCCAGAAATTATTTCCCGAGCCTGGGAAGAGAACGGGCAAATCATTTTGGCTGATAATCTGGAGGAGGCTTTAAAAATATCTGACAGCATTGCGCCTGAACATCTTGTTTTGCAGACGGTGTGCAATAAAGAGATTAGCAGTAAAGTAAGTAATTATGGTTCTTTATTCAGCGGTAAATATGCAGCAGTAGCTTTTGGGGATTATGTTTCAGGAACAAATCATATTTTACCCACGGCAAGTTGTTCTCGTTTTAGTAATGGTCTCTGGGTAGGCACGTTTATAAAAATAGCCTCCTACCAACAATTGACCACTGAAGGGGCTGCTCGCCTCGCAGATACGTGTATGCAGCTGGCAGAAGCAGAAGGTTTGCTTTTTCACCGGCGGAGTGCTGAGTTGAGGAAAAAGGGGGTAAAAAAATGTTAGGGATGTCAGATGTCTGGATTACAGCAGCATGGTTTTTAACGGTCGCTGGAACAGTGACCTGTGTTGCTTTCGGTGCTTCTCGTTGGAATAAAGGAGATGATGCTTAATGAATACTTTTGTGCTAACTTTAGTAATTTTGGTTTATTTATTTATTCTTACGGGTTTGGCTTGGTATGGCTGGAAGCAGACATCTACAGATGAGGATTACTTGCTGGCAGGGAGAAGTGTCCATCCTGTCATTATGTCTTTATCCTACGGTGCGGCTTTTATAAGCACAGCAGCTATTATTGGGTTTGGTGGTGCAGCGGGACTTTTTGGCTTTAGTCTACTTTGGCTTACTTTTTTAAATGTTGTTCTGGGCATTTTGCTGGCTTTTGCTATTTTCGGGGTGCGTATTCGCAAGATGTCTTTGAATTTGGAGATTCAAACCTTTCCAGCGCTTCTAGGAAAGAGATACAATTCCAGATTTTTAACTGTTTTTTCTGGACTTATGATTTTTATTTTCATGCCTGCTTATACAGGTGTAATTTTGGTAGGAGGAGCTCGTTTTGTAGAGGAAGCACTCCAAGTAGATTATAATCTAGCTCTTTTGATTCTGGCACTTTTTGTCGGAGCCTATGTGCTTTCTGGTGGATTGAAGGCCGTTATGTATACTGATGCTTTCTGTGCGACTTTGATGTTTGCAGGCATGCTCTTTCTTTTGGTCAAGACCTATGCTGATGCGGGAGGAGTTATCAATGCTCATCGGGCACTTTCTGCTTTGAGCGAGATGGTACCGGAAGGTCTAGCTGCTGCTGGACATCAAGGTTGGACAGCTATGCCTATTCTAGGTTCTCCGCTTTGGTGGACAGTAGTGAGTACCATTATTTTCGGTGTGGGGATTGGTGTACTTGCTCAACCACAGCTGGTAACTCGCTTTATGACGGTAAAATCTACACAATCTATTTATCGGGCCGTGGCAGTGGGAGGGGTCTTTATTTTTTTTATGACCGGGACAGCCTTTTTAGTAGGACCTCTAACCAACCTTCACTTCTATAATACTCGTGGTCTTATTGCGGTGGCAGCGATGCCTGGGGGCAATATTGACCTTATTATCCCTACTTTTATCAGTGAAGTAATGCCAGTCTGGTTTCTCTATCTTTTTATGGTCGCTCTTCTTTCGGCAGCCATTTCTACACTGGGGTCATTGATTCATGTACAGGGAGTCTCTTTTGGCAAAGATATACTGGAAACCTTAGGGGTTAAAGAGGGTGGTTCTACTTTATTAACACGTTTTGGTGTTTTGCTCGCCATTCTGCTAGCGGTTGTTCTTGCCTATATTCTCCCCGGTAGTATCATTGCCCGGGCAACTGCTTTTTGGTTTGGTATTTGTGCGGCAGGTTTCCTGCCTGCATTGGTAGGAGCTTTATACTGGAAAAAAGGTACACGTATTGCTGCTATAGTCAGTGTTATTGCAGGTTTTAGCGTCAGCATTTTTGGTTTCCTTTTTTTACACACTGCAGAATCTGTGCCCTTTGGTATTTCTCGTTACCTTTTTGGTGTAGATCACCTATTACCTTACCCTTGGACGCATGTAGCTCCGCTGTTTTATGCTTTGCCCGTAGCGACTTTACTCTATGTTGCTGTAAGCTTGCTTTCAACACCTCTAGAAGATAAATATCTGGTGCGAGCCTTTCAGGGAATTAAATGAATGACGAGTGACTGAGCGACTGAGTGACTAAGTGACTAAGGAATGACTAAAAAATAATCTCCATATTTTAGCCGTGCCTGTCACCCCATTCGACTATGCTCAGGGCAAGCTCTGAGCGAGCTTGCGAGTCGAATGGGTCTCTTGTTTCAAGTTATACCACTATGTGTTTTTGTACAAGTTATTTTTTGACCATTACTAAGTGACTGAGTGACTAAGTGACTGAGTGACTAAGTGACTAAGTGAGTCAGTCAGCCTCCCGGACTCCCGACTTGGCTATCTGCCTGAGCGTTGTCTGCCTGTGCGTCGTACGCAGACGAACACGCAGACAGGTCGCCGTCGTCAGGACTCGTTCAGACTCCTACTCGTCGTCTTCACCAGCTGTCAGTGGGTCAGTAGGAACGAAGGTGACGAGAGAGTAAGTGGGAACGAATCACGATGGGTGGGGAGTAAGTTGGAGAGAGAGGATTCTTGACTCTTCGTTTTTCGTCATCCACTGACCTACTGACTTGCTCGGGCAACCACAAGGGATTGCCCCTACTAAATTGGAGGTGGGATGTGAGAAGTTGGAGGTTGGAAGGAACCCCGGAGATGGCATTACTTACTCACTTTCCTCGCTTTTTCTCGCTCGTGTTTTTGTAAGAGCCTTTTGCGCATTCTTAAACTGCTAGGAGTGACCTCCAGCAACTCATCATCTCCCAAGTACTCTAAGGACTCTTCTAAACTAAATTTGCGCGGTTCCTCTAGGCGCAAGGAAGCATCGGCACCACTGGAACGGATATTGGTCAGGTGTTTCTTCTTACAGATATTTACTTCCAAGTCTTGCTGCCGGGCATGTTCTCCCACTATCATGCCCTCATAAACTTTTAGCCCCGGCGAAATAAATAATGTTCCTCGTCCCTGGGCAGAGTGTAAGGCATATTGGGTAGCTGACCCAGCTTCAAAGGCAATTAATACCCCCTGAGCACGGCTTTTCATCTCGCCTTTGAACGGCTCGTAACCATCATAAAGATGGTTCATTATGGCGTGCCCATTGGTTTCAGTAAGCAGTTTGGTGCGAAAGCCAATTAACCCACGTGCCGGCACCTTAAATTCTAGGCGAAATTGTCCGCCACCTATGTCGGTCATATTTTTCATCTCACCCCGGCGGTTGCCCATCATTTCCATTACCACACCGGTCTTACTTTCCGGAATATCTATCATCAGTAGTTCTATAGGTTCAAGTAAAACGCCATTTTTCCTTTTATAGATTACTTCCGGCTTGGAAACAGACATCTCATAGCCTTCCCGGCGCATGGTTTCAATTAATATTGACAGGTGTAATTCACCCCGACCAGCTACTTCAAAGACATCAGGATTTTCGGTGTCTTTTACTCGTAAGCTGACATTTTTTTCTGTTTCTTTATACAAACGAGCACGTAGTTCCCGGGAAGTGAGAAATTTGCCTTCTTTGCCAGCAAAAGGACTTTTGTTAACCATGAAGTTCATTTTTAAGGTTGGTTTATCTATAGAGATAGGAGTTAGTTGCTCAGGATTTTCTTTATCTGCTACCGTGTCTCCTATGTTCACATCTTCCAAACCGGCAAAGGTGACAATTTCACCACAGCCGGCCTCGTCTACCTCTACTCGCTCATTCAAGTCCCAGATATATAGCTTTCCTAGGCGTGCTGGAACAATAGTGCCGTCATGGTGAATTAGCGCCACCGCCTGGCCAGATTTCAAGCTGCCACGCCTGATGCGTCCTACTGCCAAACGACCTTGATAGGAGTCATAATCAGTGTTGTTTACCAATAACTGCAGGGGGGCAGTGATATCTCCTTTGGGAGCAGGTATTTGTTGTACAATTATTTCAAAAAGTGGTTGTAAGTTTTGACCTGGTTTAGCCGGATCAGTGGTAGCTAGGCCTTTTTTAGCTGAGGTATAGATAACCGGAAAATCTAACTGCTCATCGGAGGCTTCCAGCTCCATAAATAATTCTAGAACTGCATCTACAACTTGTTCCGTCTGAACATTAGGGTGGTCTATTTTATTTATTACCACCAGTGGCGTTAGTTGTAGCTCCAGTGCTTTGCGCAAGACAAACTTGGTTTGGGGCATCGGCCCCTCAAGAGCATCCACCAATAGCAAGACACCATCTACCATTTTAAGTACTCGCTCTACTTCGCCACCAAAATCTGAATGCCCGGGAGTATCTACAATATTTATCTTGGTGTCCTTATAGCGTACAGAAGTATTTTTAGACAGAATAGTAATCCCACGTTCTCTTTCTAAATCATGCGAATCCATCACTCGCTCTGCTACTTGCTGGTGTGCACTGAAAACGCCACTTTGTTTCAGCATCCCATCCACGAGGGTAGTTTTGCCGTGATCAACATGAGCGATGATGGCTATATTCCTGATGTTCTCTTTTTTATGCACCTGTATCAATTCCTCCTCTGCTTTCTACTATACTCGGTGAGGCAATATAATCGTATTTTAATGCAACTATATTGTCGAAGACCACTAACCTGCCTTTTAATAGTTTACAGTTGCCAGTTTACAGTTTGCAGTTTGCAGGGGTTACGAGGGTTATGGGTTTCCAATTTGATATACAGCAATTAACTGGTGACTGGTAAAATGTAAGTTAGTTTCCTTCGTGAGTATAAAAGCGTGCTTAGTATATCAGTATTTAAAAGTCTTTTCAAGGCAGAAATGAGATTAGTGTTAAAAAAATTTATACGAGTAGAAAGTGCTGTAAATATTGCTAAGGGCCTGTGATGAAATAAACTGTGCAATATTGCGAAGGATTTTCGTTCATAACCAAGGCGTGGAAATAGGCGCATAGCAGCGTTATGTAACTGTTTCCACAACGCAGGGTATGGACGAAAAGACAAGTAAGATTGTATAGGTTATTTAGGAACAAGCCCTAACTACTCAAGTTCAAAGTTCCGAGGTTCACAGTTCAAAGTTGAAGAACAAAGGACCCAAACCGTGAACCCTGAACCTCACAACCTGAGCAGTTATAAATCTCATCTCAATGGTTATAATAAATAA
>CAZLTH010000061.1:0-9059 GCA_964562355.1 uncultured Syntrophomonadaceae bacterium
ATTCGCGAAGGCGGCCGTACTGTAGGCGCTGGTGTTGTTACTGGCCTAAATTAGAGGTTGTATGAAGGTTAGGAGCGAGGTTATAGTAGATTGTTTTTCTAATATCTAACACCTCTCGGACTCCTGATTTGGCTGCCGTCATAGTCAGGAGTCGTGAGTCCTCCACTGGAGGACTCACCGCTTCCAACCTCTAAAACCGGAAGGAGTGAAGATAATTGTCCAGTCAAAAAATACATATTCGCCTAAAAGCTTTTGACCATTCTATACTGGACCAGTCTTCAGGAAAGATAGTGGAGACTGCCAAGAGGACAGGAGCAGGCGTAGCAGGTCCTGTTCCCTTGCCGACTGAAAAAAGTATTTATACTGTAATAAGATCACCACATAAACATAAAGATTCACGAGAGCAGTTCGAAATGCGTACTCATAAGAGATTAATAGATATTCTGGACCCTACCCCAAAGACTATTGATGCCTTGATGCGTCTTGACCTGCCGGCCGGAGTAGATATAGAAATCAAACTGTAGTGAGTCAGTAAGTCAGTAAGTTTGAGGTTCGAGGAACGAGGATGTGAGGTTAGAAATAAGCAGCACTGGTTGCCTTCTCAATGTCTAACATCTCACTTCCAACCTCCAAATGAATCTCCAAAAAGAGAGGTGTAAAGACGTGAAAAAGGCTATACTTGGGCATAAAATAGGGATGACACAAGTTTTTAATGATAAGGGAGAAGTTATTCCTGTTACAGTTATTGAAGCAGGTCCCTGCACAGTGGTTCAAAAGAAAACCAGAGAGAATCATGGTTATGATGCTTTGCAGATAGGTTTTTGCGAAAAAAAGGAATCTCGCACTAGCAAGCCTTATTTAGGGCAATTTAGCAAAGTGGGACTTAAGCCCAAAAAGTACTTGCGAGAAATTTCTGTCGAAGATACGCTCTCGTATGAAGTGGGACAGGAAATAAAGGCAGATATTTTTACACTGGGAGAGAAAGTGGATGTGACAGCTACATCACGGGGAAAAGGCTTTGCGGGCAGTATTAAAAGGCACGGACAGTCGCGTGGTCCTATGTCACACGGATCTCGCTATCATCGGGGACCAGGTTCTCTGGGATCAGTTGCTCCCGCCCGTGTATTTAAAGGAAGGAATCTTCCTGGTAGAATGGGTGGAGATAGGGTTACCGTACAGAATTTGGTAGTAGTTAGAGTGTACCTTGAGCGTAATCTTATTTTAATTAAGGGAGCTGTTCCTGGACCTGTAAAAGGGTTGGTTACTGTTAAAAGCGCTGTTAAAGGAGTCGAATAAGAATGCCGAAAGTTGCTTTATATAATAGACAGGGAGAGGAAATTGGTGAGGTTGCGCTTAGCGACGGGATTTTTGATGTTACCGTGAGCAAGGCATCTGTACACAAGGTAGTAAAAATGCATTTGGCCAACCGAAGGCAGGGAACATCTGCTGTTAAAAATCGGTCGGCAGTTCGTGGCGGTGGTCGCAAGCCTTGGCGACAAAAAGGTACAGGGCGAGCTCGTCATGGGACTATCAGATCTCCTCTTTGGGTAGGAGGAGGAGTCGCTTTTGGTCCTGTTCCTAGGGACTTTAGCTATACTATCCCCAAAAAAATAAAAAGACTGGCTTTAAAATCAGCCCTGACCAGTAAGGTCAGGGCTGGAGAGATTTTAATAGTAGATGAGCTTAAATTTGCAGAACCGAAAACCAAAGAAATGACAACAGTCTTTAAAAGTCTTAAGACGGGCAAAAAGGTTCTGCTGGTAACAGCTGGTGGTGATTCTAATGCTGTTAAATCAGCTAGAAACATACCTGGAGTAAAGTCTATTCCTCCGGATTTGTTAAATGTTTACGATATATTAAACTGTCGGAGCCTGCTTTTAACTAGCGAGGCCTTGGCTAGAGTGGAGGAGGTGTTTGCTTGATGGCGTCCTCTTGGGATATTATCAGAAAACCGCTTATAACAGAAAAATGCACTTTTTTGATGGAAGAAAAGAAGTACACTTTTCGGGTGGATAGAAATGCTAATAAAATTGAAATCAGAAAAGCTGTGGAAGAAGTTTTTGGGGTGAAAGTCAAAGCTGTCAATACTATGAATGTCTCAGGTAAGTTCAAACGCATGGGAGTGCACAGTGGCTATCGTCCTGACTGGAAAAAAGCCATAGTAACTTTGACAGAAGATAGCAAGTTAATAGAGATTTTTGAAGGAATGTAAGTTAACAGTTGACGGTTAACAGTTGACAGTTAACAGTGGAGACGAAGCCCGACTCGGAGGTTAGATGATGAGTCCGATGAACGAGAACGAGAGATTATCTACTGTAAACTGGAAACCAACAAAATGTAAGTTAGTTACATTTGGTAGCATATATGAAAATGTAAGTTAGCTGCCTTTGTGAGTATAATTCAATGAAAGGAGTGAAGACTTGTGGCAGTTAAGAAGTTTGTACCAACTTCACCAGGCAGGCGGTTTATGACCGTGTCAGATTTTGCAGAAATCACAACGGATAAGCCGGAGAAATCATTATTATATCCTTTGCCTAAAAAGGCAGGGAGAAACTGTAAGGGGACTATTACTGTTCGCCATCAAGGCGGCGGTCACAAACGCCAATACAGAAAGATAGATTTTAGAAGAGATAAAGATGGCATTGCGGCAAGGGTCGCTACTATAGAGTATGACCCTAACCGTTCCGCTCGCATTGCCTTACTTCACTATGTGGATGGAGAAAAGCGCTACATTTTAGCTCCTCTGGGCATAAAAGTAGGAGAGATGCTTGTTTCTGGTGCTGAAGCCGAAATCAAGCCTGGTAATACGTTGCCTGTTAGAAAGATTCCTTTGGGGACTGTTATTCATAATATTGAGCTAAAAATTGCCGGCGGAGCGCAGTTTGTTCGTTCTGCTGGAGCAGGTGCCCAGCTTATGGCCAAAGAAGGTAAATATGCTCATGTACGTTTGCCTTCCGGTGAAGTTCGCCTGATATTACAGGATTGTAAGGCCACAATAGGACAGATTGGCAATGTGGAGCATGAAAATATAACTATCGGCAAAGCAGGGCGCTCTCGCTGGTTAGGTAAAAGACCTACTGTGCGAGGAGCAGCTATGAACCCTTGTGACCACCCTCATGGAGGTGGAGAAGGCAAGGCTCCTGTTGGTCGTAAAAGTCCAGTGACCCCTTGGGGTAAACCTACTTTGGGCAAGAAAACCAGAAAAAAGAATAAAAAATCCAATGCTCTGATTATCAAACGGCGAAAGTGATTTTTTAATTCTAACTTCTAAAAAGAGGAGGCTTGCTTTAGAATGTCAAGGTCATTAAAGAAGGGTCCTTATGTAGACACCAAACTTCTTTCTAAAATAGTGGAGATGAACAAGAAAGGGAAAAAGAGAGTTTTAAAAACTTGGTCTCGTTCTTCTACTGTTTTCCCAGAAATGGTAGGTCATACCATAGCTGTTCATGATGGTCGCAAACATGTTCCTGTTTATCTTACAGAGGATATGGTAGGACATAAACTAGGTGAATTTGCACCCACTCGCACTTTTCGTGGGCACAGTTCACATACTGAGCGTTCAACATCTTTAAAATAAAGTAGATTTGATTATTGGGATTGATGAGGGGAGGTTTTATGCTTGGAAGCAAAAGCTATTGGTAAGTACTTGCGGATTTCCCCCCGTAAAGTACGACTGGTTATAGACCAGATTCGTGGGAAAGGCGCAGAAGAAGCTGCCGCTATTTTGAAGTTTACCCCTAAGAGGGCTTCTGCCTATATACTCAAGGTGCTCTCTTCAGCACAGGCCAACGCTATACACAACTACGAACTGAGCGCTGACGAATTGTATGTAGCGGAGATATATGTAGATGAAGGTCCTACTCTAAAGAGATTTCGCCCCAGAGCTAGGGGAGTGGCCAGCAAGATCCGAAAGAGGTCTAGTCATATAACGGTGGTATTACGGGAAAGAGAGGAGGAATAGCTTTGGGTCAGAAAGTAAATCCGATAGGCTTCCGTATTGGAATTATTCGAGATTGGGATGCTAAGTGGTTTGCAGACAAGAAGTATGCAGACCTCTTGCACGAAGATCTGAAAGTAAGAAAATTTATTCTGAAGAAATTATCCGGGGCTGCTGTTAGCCGTGTTGAACTCGAAAGAGCTGCTAAGCGCCTGCGGATTACTATTCATACAGCTAGGCCAGGTATGGTTATTGGCAGAGGAGGAGCTGAGGTGGATTCCCTGCGGCGAGCCTTAGAAAAGCTTACCGACAGGCAGGTTCATATAAATATTTTAGAGGTTAAAAACTCCGATTTAGATGCTTTGTTGGTAGCAGAAAATATTGCCGCTCAGCTGGTAAAGAGGACTGCTTTTCGCCGTGCTATGAAACAGTCACTTTTCCGTTCGATGCGCGCAGGAGCTAAAGGTATAAAGATATCTTGTAGTGGTCGTCTAGGTGGTGCTGAAATGGCCAGAAACGAGATGTATCATGAAGGCTCTGTCCCCTTACAAACGTTACGGGCTGATATTGATTACGGCTTTGCCGAGGCACAGACTACTTATGGTCTTATCGGGGTTAAGGTTTGGATATATAAAGGCGAGATCCTTCCTGATAAGCAACCCATAAAGCCTGCTACTAAAGGAGGCGAAACCAATGCTGATTCCTAAACGTGTTAAATTTCGTCGCCAGCATCGGGGTCGCATGAAGGGTAAGGCTCAGTCAGGTAACGAAGTTTCTTTTGGTGAATATGGCTTGCAAGCATTGGAGCCTGCTTGGATTACCAGTCAGCAGATTGAGGCAGCTAGGATTGCCATGACTCGTTATATTAAACGGGGAGGAAAAGTTTGGATTAACATTTTCCCGGATAAGCCTGTAACCGAGAAGCCTGCTGAAACTAGGATGGGAAAAGGGAAAGGTTCACCAGAATATTGGGTGGCGGTTGTTAAGCCTGGTCGGGTTATGTTTGAATTGACGGGTGTATCGGAAAAAATAGCGCGGGAAGCTATGCGATTGGCCGCTAATAAGTTGCCTATAAAATGCAGATTTGTCAAGCGTGAAGAAGCGGGGGGTGCTGGTTAAATGCAAGCTGGAGAGTTAAGAGAACTTACGACGGACGAGTTGGAAGAAAAGGTAAAAGAACTAAAAGAAGAACTTTTCAATCTACGCTTTCAACTGGCTACTAGGCAACTAGAAAACCCGATGCGTTTGCGAGAAGTTCGTAAGTCTATTGCCCGGGCAAAAACAGTCATACGTGCGCGTGAGTTGAAAATAGGTTGACCTGTCTGATACAGACAGAAAGGAGGAAAAGTCACTTGGAGAAAATCAGGAGAAAAGTTCGCACAGGTACTGTAGTCAGTGACAAAATGGATAAAACGGTTGTTGTTTCTATTTCCAGAACAACTCGCCATCCTTTATACGGAAAAATTATGCGCAGAACGAAAAAGTATAAAGCACATGATGAAACTAACCAGTGTCGAGTGGGTGATGTGGTAAAAATTATGGAAACTCGTCCTCTAAGCAAAGAAAAGCGCTGGAGGGTTGCTGAAATTTTGGAAAGAGCGAAAGTTTAATCAGATGAAGAAAGATTCGAGGAGGGCTTTTAGATGATTCAGTCCCAGTCATATCTGAGCGTAGCGGATAATTCCGGAGCCCGCAAGGTCATGTGTATTACTGTTCTAGGTGGCTCCAAAAGGAAGACCGCCAATATTGGGGACATCATTACCGCCACGGTTAAAGAAGCCACTCCCGGTGGGGCGGTTAAGAAAAGTGAAGTAATAAGAGCAGTTATTGTCCGCACAAAAAAGGGGCTTAGAAGGTCGGACGGTTCCTATATTAAATTCAACGAGAATGCTGCGGTTATTATTGACAACAACAATAACCCCAAAGGTACCAGAATTTTTGGTCCTGTAACCCGGGAGCTGAGAGAAAAAGACTTTATGAAAATAATTTCATTGGCACCTGAGGTGCTTTAGGGGGTGTCTGTTTTGAGTAAAAAAAAGATGCATGTAAAAAAAGGCGATCAAGTTTTAGTTTTATCTGGCAAGGATAAAGGGAAGCTAGGCAAGGTTCTGACTTCTCTTCCCGCCAAGCACAGGGTAGTGGTAGAAGGGATAAATATTGTCAAAAAGCATGTTCGCCCACAACAACGTGTTCAGGGTGGAATACAAGAGAAACCTGCAGCATTGCATAGTTCTAATTTGATGCTGGTCTGCCCTGCCTGTAAAACTCCAACTAGGATAGCTAAAGGGCAATTAAAAGATGGTTCTCGCATAAGAGCTTGCAAAAAATGTGGAGAAAATATTGATAAGTAAAAGGTGTTGGAGAAGGAGGAAGGTGCTATGGCACGGTTGAAAGAAAAGTATCGAAATGATGTTATTGATGCCATGATGACCAAGTTTAATTATAAAAACCGCTTAGAAGTACCTAAGCTGGAAAAGATTGTTTTGAATATGGGGGTTGGAGAAGCTAAAGAAAACTCCAGAACTTTAGAGGCTGCTGCTGAAGAGATGGCTCAAATTGCTGGACAAAGACCGGTTATAACTAAGGCTAGGAAATCTATTGCCAGCTTCAAAATCAGAGAAGGAATGCCCATTGGCTGTAAAGTAACTTTACGTGGTGATAGAATGTATCATTTCCTTGACAGGCTAGTGAATGTAGCTTTGGCTAGGGTAAGAGATTTTAGAGGGATATCCCCTAAGTCCTTTGATGGGCGTGGGAATTTTGCCTTAGGGATCAAGGAACAGCTTATTTTTCCAGAGATAGTATATGATGCAATAGAAAAAATACGAGGTATGGACGTAATCATTGTTACTACGGCTAAAACAGATGAAGAAGGTAGAGAGCTTTTGCGTCTTTTTGGCATGCCTTTTAGAACATGAGTTAAAGGAGGGAAGATAACAGGTGGCAAAAAAATCTTTGATCGCTAAAGCTAAAAGAGAACCTAAGTTTTCTGTTCGTAAATATAATCGTTGTAAACTATGTGGTCGTCCCCGGGCTTATTTACGCAAGTTCGGCATGTGTCGTCTTTGCTTTCGCAAGCTAGCGTTGGAAGGAAAATTGCCCGGCGTTAAAAAGGCCAGTTGGTGAGTTCGAGCAATTTAAAGGTTGGATGAGGAAGAGTTAAGAGATAAGGAGCTGATGGATTGATATGACTATGTCTGATCCCATCGCCGATATGCTTACAAGGATTCGTAACGCCAATATGGCCAGACATGAATCTGTTGAGATTCCAGCATCAAAGACAAAGCTGGCTTTGGTTAAAATACTAAAAGAAGAAGGCTTTGTCCGGGATTTTCGCTTTAGAAGCGGTAAGCGATACAGCGTTATAAAAGTGTTTATGAAATATGGTTACCAAAAAGAAAGAATAATAAGTGGTATTAAAAGGATAAGTAAACCCGGGCTAAGAGTTTATGCTCAAACAGATGATTTGCCTAAAGTTTTGGGCGGTTTGGGTATTGCTATAGTATCTACATCCCAGGGAGTAATGACTGATAAGCTTGCCCGGCAGAAAGGCATTGGAGGAGAAGTGCTTTGCTATGTGTGGTAAGGAGGTGTTTTTTTAGTGTCTAGAATAGGATTAAAACCGATAGTTATTCCCCAAGGAGTGGAGGTAACTCAGCAAGAAAAGTTGATTACTGTGAAAGGGCCTAAAGGTGTTCTTTCACAGGAATTGCCTCATGAGATGGAAGTTTTGATAGAAGGAGATCAGGTACTGGTTAAGCGCCACTCAGATGAGAAACGGCATCGTGCACTTCATGGATTAACTCGCAGTCTCTTGGCTAATATGGTAGAAGGTGTGTTGCAAGGTTATAAAAAGGAACTGGAGTTGGTTGGTGTCGGCTACCGGGCTGCTAAACAAGGTAAAAACTTAGTTCTTACTGTTGGCTACTCTCATCCTGTGGTGATAGAACCAGAAGAAGGTATTGACATTGACGTGCCTATTCCTACAAAGATTTCTGTTGCTGGCATAGATAAACAATTGGTTGGTAATACAGCAGCTCAGATTCGTAGGGTACGACCACCGGAACCTTACAAAGGAAAAGGTATTAAATATCAGAATGAGCATATCAGGCGTAAAGTCGGTAAAACTGGCAAGTAAATAGACAGAAAGGAGCGAGGTGCAAGTGTTGCTTAAGGAAAGTAGAAACAACTCTCGCTTAAAAAGGCACCGCAGAGTACGCAAGAAGGTGCACGGGACTTTAGCTCGTCCACGCTTGAATGTGTTTCGGAGTTTGAAAAATATATACGTTCAGGTTATTGATGATTTAACCGGACATACATTGGTGGCTGCTTCTACCCTAGAATCTGCATCTAAAGAACAAGAAAAAGGCTCTGCTGCCAATAGAGATGCTGCCAGAATACTAGGAGAATTGATTGCTGCAAGATGTCTGGAAAAAGGTATTGAGACAGTTGTCTTCGACCGTGGAGGATACCTTTACCACGGACGAGTTAGGGCGTTAGCTGAAGGAGCACGAAAAGCAGGACTTAGATTTTAGAGGGTAAGGGAGTGAAGGCTTTGCAGAAGAAAAAACCTGTAAGAAGAAGAGAAAGAGAACAAAAAGAGCAGGAGTTTAAAGAGAAAATTGTTCGCATCAATAGGGTAGCAAAAGTTGTCAAAGGTGGACGACGTTTCAGCTTTAGCGTTCTGGTAGTAGTAGGAGACGGCAAGGGTCGTGTGGGTTCTGGCCTAGGCAAGGCCGGTGAGGTTCCTGAGGCTATTCGTAAAGGTATTGAAAAAGCCAAGAAAAATCTTATCCGGGTTTCGCTGGTTAACACCACTATTCCCCATAAAGTAGAGGGTGTGTCTGGAGCAGGGAGGGTTCTTTTAAAGCCTGCTTCCGAGGGTACGGGAGTTATTGCAGGCGGTCCTGTACGGGCTATTTTAGAGCTAGCTGGGGTGAGGGATATCCTGACTAAATCTTTAGGCTCCTCCAATGCTCTGAGCATGGTTAACGCAACTATGTCTGGCTTAAGAACTCTTAAAACCGCTGAGGATGTTGCTAAACTACGAGGTGTTTCCGTAGAATCCTTGCAGGTATAGGCAAAAAAGTTAAAAGGTAAAAAGGTAAAAAGGTAAAAAGGT
>CAZLTH010000062.1:0-9036 GCA_964562355.1 uncultured Syntrophomonadaceae bacterium
CTGAACGCATGTTTCGTTTAGACCGGATGAACAGCATCAATACTACTGGTGAACAGTTTACTTACCCACAGGACTTTTCTCTAAAAGAGCACCTTGAACATGCTTGGTCTACTCATTTAGATAAAAATAACGACTTGATTGCTATCCGTCTATTGGCTACAGGGATGGCAGCAGAGGATTTAGAAAATATTACTTTTCATCCTTCGCAAAAGTTGAAAAAACAAGAAGAGGGCTATTTGCTGGTCAGTTTTGAGCTAGAAACTTGGGAGGGTATGTTGGGATGGATTTTGCGCTGGGGAAGTTTAGTAGAAGTGTTGGAGCCGGAAGATTTGCGGCAAAAACTGAAGTCAATCGCTAAAGACGTATTAGGGAAATATCAAAGTTCTGCCAGTAGTTATAGTGTCAAGGGCAACTAACTTGCATTTTTATATTGTCCAATGAGAACCTGCTTATGATTTTTGCTACAATACCTTTCTTTGAATTCAGGCGAGGATTTGATATTATAATAATTGTTCTAGTGCTGAAAGAAATAAACTCTTACCAAATCTGCGTGGTCTTATAAAAAAAACATACTTGCTATTAAGATTTTCTATAGTTTCAATATATTTTGTTTTGTCAATGTATAAGTATTTTTTTGTCTTAAAGCTTTAAAATTGGCTATCCCATAAGGTATTTTCATGCTTTCCACTTCCCATTTTTATTATTGCCACAGCACAAGCCTCACAAGCCTGCACCCTTCCCCAGTTTACCATGTCCTCATATTTCAGATACTTTTTTATAAGCTATACTTGAATGCTTAGGAATGACTAAAAAAATAATCTCCATATTTTAGCCGTGCCTGTCACCCTGAGCGAGCTTGCGAGTCGAATGGGTCTCTTGTCTCAAGTTATACCACTATGTGTTTTTGTACAAGTTGTTTTTTAGTCATTACTTACCTAAAACTCAGCAATAATTTCTTCTATCCCTCTCCTTATAAGAGAGGGGGAAATACTTGAAACAATTTCAACCCGTCCTATGTCCCGGGATAAAATCAGCGGTATGCTTCCCTGACGTTTCTTTTTATCATGTTGCATGGCTGTTTCTATTTCTGCTACTCCTATTCCTGCTGGCAAGGCGGGAAAACCTACTTTTTTGATTAATTCTTCGATTCTTTTTCCTTGTGTCGGTCCAAGAAGACTCATTTTAACTGCCAGCCGGGATGACCAAATCATACCTATGCCGACTGCTTCGCCATGAAGATAATATTTGTATTCTGTAACTTTCTCCAGAGCATGACCAAAGGTGTGCCCGAAATTTAAAACCATGCGTGGACCAGCTTCTTTTTCATCCTGCAAAACGATATCTCTTTTTCTACGACAGGAATTCAAAATAATCTTTTGCAAATCTTCCGGTAAAAATTTTCCCCCGGAAGAAAACTTTTGCTCCAGAAAGGCAAAAAGTGTAGCATCAGAAATAACCCCATATTTGATTACTTCCATAACACCGGAATTAAACTCTCGTTCAGGTAAAGATTTTAAAGTATCTATATCTGTAACGACCAAGCGAGGCTGGTGAAAAAAACCCAGCAGATTTTTCCCTGCCGGATGATTTACAGCTACTTTACCACCTACGCTGCTATCGACCTGGGCCAGAAGAGTAGTAGGCACTTGTACATACGGAACTCCTCTCATGTAGGAAGCAGCACAAAATCCCGTCAAATCACCTACAGCTCCCCCTCCGAGTGCTAACATGAAATCCTCTCTGCCCATTTGATGTTTTAAAGCCGCAGAAGTTACTATCTCTACCTGTTTTAACTCCTTGGCTTTTTCTCCTACTGGCACTTGAAAGAGAGACGGCTTAAAACCTGCTCCCTGCAAAGCCTCAAAAACCTGCTCTCCAAAAAGTGGCAAAGTGTTATTATCAGCAATTATTAAAACACGTAAACCAGAAGGAAAGATGTCTTTCAAAAAAGCTCCTAGCTTACTTAAAATCCCTTTTCCGATATGAATATTATAAGCTCTATCTTTTAAATTTACCCTAACAGTCTCCATGATTATATCCATTCCTTTCGCTTCGCTCAAGGCACAAAACGTTATGAAATACCAATCTTGAGCACCCCCTACTTCTCACTTGTCTGCGTACAACGCACAAGCAGGCCATGTCAATTCGGGCAACCACAAGGGATTGCCCCTACTTTTCACTTTTCATTTTTAACTTTTCATTTCTTTAATCTACCTCCGTTTCAAATACTCCTTATACCTTCGGTAGTTATTTTTTATTTCTGCTAGATTGTCGCCACCGAACTTCTCCAGAAAAACTGCCGCCAGTTCCCAGGCGAGAACAGCCTCCCCCACCACAGAAGCCGCCGGAACAGCACAGATATCAGACCTCTCTACCTGTGCCTTGTGTTCAGTATGTGTGCTCATATCTATACTCCTTAATGGCTGATACAGAGTAGGGATGGGCTTTAATGCTGCCCTGACAACTATAGGAGAACCGTTACTGAGGCCACCTTCAATTCCCCCGGCATTGTTGGTAAGCCGATGATATCCTTTTTCTTGGTCATAAAAAATTTCATCGTGCACCTTGGAGCCAGAAGACGTAGCCGTAGCGAAACCTTGACCTATTTCCACACCTTTTACTGCCTGGATACTCATAAAAGCTCCGGCTAAAAGACCATCCAGTCGCCGGTCCCAGTGAACATGACTTCCCAGTCCCGGGGGAACGTTTAAGGCTATAACCTCAAAAACTCCTCCCAAGGAATTGCCAGCTTCCTTGGCTTCATCTATTTTTTTAATCATTTTTTGTTCTGCTGAAGAGTCGGCACAATACAAAAGAGATTTGCTAGCTTGTGATTCTATCTCTTGGTGAGACTGTCCTTTAGAGGCAGCCTCAATACCACCGATTGCTAAGATGTGACTGTAAATATGAATACCAACCTCTGTCAGCAGTAATCGAGCTACATTGCCGATAGCAACTCGGATTGCTGTCTCACGGGCACTAGCTCGCTCTAAAACGTTACGTAAATCTTCATGATCGTATTTTAGCCCCCCGGGCAAATCAGCATGCCCAGGTCGGGGCTGGGTAACAATCTTCAAATCAGCAGGAGCCTCTTCCATGGCAGACATCTCTTGTTGCCAATTGGAAAAATCATGGTTGGGAATATTAAGGGCTAATGGAGCCCCTGTTGTATAGGAAAAGCGCACACCTCCTGCAACCTCTACCCTGTCTTTTTCAATCTTCATTCTGCCACCCCGACCATAGCCCCCTTGGCGTCGAGCCAGCTGAAGATTGATATATTCCAAATCCAGCTGCAGACCAGCCGGAAAACCCTCAATTATTCCTGTTAAACAAGGTCCATGAGATTCACCAGCACTTAAATACCGCAAACCCACAAAGATAACCCCCTCTGTTATAAAGTCATATAGTAACGCTGGCGATGACTAAAAAGAGCTAGGCGACGATAGCCAATCTCTCGCAAAAGCGTTATTGCTTCTTCCAGCCCTTTTCCCACATCCTCCGGCAAATGAGCATCGGAACCTAATGTTACCGGAATATCATTTTGAAAACAGGCCTCCAAAAAAGACCGTGATGGATACTGCTCTGCAGCCGGAGAACGCCAACCGGAGGTGTTAACCTCTACGCAAATGTCAGCTTGCTTTATGGCGGCTACAATTTCTGGCAATATTATCTGCCATTCTTTTTCCTCAAGGCGGTAGCCAAATTTTTTAACTACATCAGCATGACCTACAATATCAAAAAGGCGAGTAGTTACCATTTTTTTTAACTGCTCAAAGTATTTCCTGTAAATAGACTTGATACAACCAGCCTCAAATTTCTTTGCCTGAGCCGGATGGGTAAAATCCCAGTTGTCAAGAAAGTGAATTGAACCTATAACATAATCAAATGGATAGGAGGAAATAAGCTGGCGAGTTAATGCTTCCTGCCCCGGCAGATAGTCTATTTCAGCCCCCAAGCGTACAACTACGTCGGATGATTCTTTACTTAAAGAGGATATATCACCAATGTATTCTTCTAGCTCTTCCCCAGCCATAGTTACTTCATTTTTAGGAGTATAATTTAAAAGTTCCAGAGGGAAGTGATCTGCAAAACCTATTTCCAAGAGACCTCTTTCTTGCGCAAAGGCCAAATATTCTTCAATTTCACCTGCAGCATGATGACAGCGCTTTGTATGTAAATGGTAATCAATCACTTATTTTCTCCTTTTTCTTTTCCTTTTTGGGTTGGTTTCGCCTAACTAATTCTGCCATTACCTGGCGATAACTTACCCCTTTGGCTTGAAGAACCAGAAGAAGGTGGAAAATAAGGTCTCCTGCTTCATAAATCAATTCTTCGGGGCTATCATTTTTAGCAGCAATAACTACCTCGGCACCTTCTTCTCCTATTTTTTTCAGTATGCTGTCCAATCCACGAGCAAATAGGGAAGCGACATAGCTGTTTTTAAAACTCTCCCGAGAGCGGCGTTCAGCAATAATCTCTTCCAATACAAAAGGAAAATCTTGTAGTTTCCCTTGTAAAGAATCGGTATCAGCATCATCCCTAGCCATAAGATTGCTGAAACAGCTCTTGTCCCCTAAATGACAAGCAACGCCATGCTGCTTAACTTTGAGGAGTAAAGTATCGGCATCACAATCATAGTAAATAGATCTCACTTCCTGAAAATGTCCTGACGTAGCTCCTTTAGACCAAAGTTCCTGACGACTCCTACTATAAAACCAAGTTGTGCCGTTTTCTAAAGTTTTTTTCAGTGACTCTTTGTTCATATAAGCAAGCATAAGAACTTCCCCTGTGCTGAAATCCTGTACAATGGCTGGGATAAGTCCTTCCTTGTTGTAAGTCAATTCTAAATCAGTTAATTGCTTGACGACTTTAAGTGGCACGAACCTTAACCCCCTGTTCTGTCAGGTAGTCTTTTACCTCTTTAATACTAAAAGTACCATAATGAAACACTGAAGCGGCCAGAGCGGCATCAGCTTCGCCTGCAGTCAGGGCATCGTAGAAGTGAGAGAGTTCTCCTGCTCCTCCTGAAGCAATAACAGGAATTTTAACTTGATGGGCGATAGCAGCAGTTAGCTTTAAATCATAACCGTCTTTACCTCCGTCACAGTCCATACTGGTAAGCAAGATTTCTCCTGCCCCCAAGCGTTCTATTTCAGCTGCCCATTCTAACGCCTTCATCCCTGTTGTCTGGCGCCCCCCGTGGGTATAAACCTGCCAGTCTTGTAAGTTCTCTTCCCAACGAGCATCAATAGCTACTACGATACATTGAGAACCAAACTCTGCGGCGCCTTCCTGAATAAGAATGGGACTTTTCACTGCGGCGGTGTTTAACGATATTTTATCCGCCCCAGCCTTGAGAATATCTCTGATTTCTTCTAGGGAGTTAATCCCTCCCCCCACAGTAAAAGGAATAAAAACCTGTTTCGCTGTCCGCTGCACCAAGTCTAGAATAGTTTTTCTCTTTTCATGCGAAGCAGTAATATCTAAAAATATCAACTCATCGGCCCCAGTTTGATCATAATGAGCAGCAAGTTCTACAGGATCTCCTGCATCTCGCAAATTAACAAATTTAGTCCCCTTTACTACCCTGCCTTCCTTAACATCAAGACAGGGAATAATTCTTTTAGCAACCATCTTTCTCTCCCCTTTTCAAATTAATAGACGCTATTTTTATATTTTTGTATAAAAAAATCCGTAACTACGTAGGTCTATGGAGCTATTTTAAAATTCTATCAAAGTTGCCTAAGCTACTGCAGCATATACCGGAGTGAGCATTGATTTTACTAATAAGAAGGAGCGGAAAATCTTGAGGATAGCGGTGCAATTTGTTTGACCGAGAGAAGCGAGGAACTTAGTAACACGGCAGAGTAGCATAAATAAGCGGATTGTCAGTCCGCATTCAAATGTTAGTTTGCCGTGACTTAATAACACCGCCCGAAAGATTTGAGCACCGATACACACATAAAATCCAGCAAACAAGGTATTGCTGCAGTAGCTTAGCTGAGTAGTTACGAAAATCCTATAGGTATAATTGCTACTCAGAAGATGTGGCTGCAAAGATAGCTTGCGCCACATTAAATTTCCCCGTATATAAGGCCTGTCCGGTGATAACTCCTGTAATCCCTAGGGAAGAAATTTCTTTCAATTTCAAAATATCTTCCAGAGAAGAAACTCCTCCTGAAGCGATAATAGAGAGATTAGTGCCCCCAGCTATTCTTTTTAAAGCTTCTAGGTTAGGTCCGGCAAGAGTTCCATCCCTTAGTATGTCTGTATAAATAATTTCTTTAACACCCAATATCTCCACTTCACGAGCAAAATCCAAAGCTTCTCGATCAGAGGATTCTACCCAGCCCTGCACAGCTACTTTACCCTGACGCGCATCAATAGCAATTATTATTTTACCGGAACCAAATTTCTCAATAAACTTAATTAGCAAATTAGTGTCTTGTACAGCCACAGTACCTAGAATCACTTTATCTACACCTAGGGAGAGTAGGGATTCCGCCGTAGCCAGATCTCTTATGCCTCCTCCTACTTGTAGAGATAGATTTCCGAGTGCTGCTATTTTTCCAATACTTTTCATGTTTTGTGGGGAGCCGCAAAAAGCACCATCTAAATCTACTACATGCAGACGTGTAGCTCCCTGCTCAGCAAAATCTCTGGCCACAACAGAAGCATCATGATGGTAGATTGTTTCTCTTTTTATATCTCCATGTACCAGTCGGACAACCCGTCCTTTACGCAGATCAATGGCAGGAATTACTTGCATTTCTCTCTCACCAACTTTCCAAAATTATTTATTATCTTAAGCCCTTCACGGCTACTTTTCTCTGGATGAAACTGAACTCCGTAGCAGCTCCCTCGTCTTACAACTGCTGGAAATTCACTTCCATAATATGAAGTAGCTACAATGTCGGCATAATCTTTAGCCTGAGCATAGTAAGAATGCACAAAATAAAAAAATGTATTATTTCCTATTCCCTCTAAAAGAGGTATTTCCTTCTTTAATTGAAGCTGGTTCCAACCAATAAGAGGAATTTTAATATTCCCCTGAAAGCGAACTACCTTTCCCTTAAAAAGAGATAAACCCTCTGTAGTACCGGCCTCTTCACTGTTTTCAAAAAGAAGTTGCAACCCTAAACAAATCCCCAAAAAAGGAGTTCCTATCGATATTTTTTGGCGTAATGAATGTACAAGATCTAATTCATGCAGGTTAGCCATAGCCCGACCAAACGCCCCTACTCCCGGCAAAACCAAACCATGAGCTTTTTCTATTAATCTCTTCTCGCTTGTTACGCAAGTTTTATAACCTTGACAGGCAAATGCATGCTCGACACTCTTTAAATTGCCCATACCATAATCTAATATTGTTATCTCTGTCAAAATCATCATCCTCTTCTAGTAAAAATAAAGACAGGTGTTTACTCCTGTCTTTTTAGCCCCGGTAAATGAAATGCCTAAAACTATTTATTTGAAAAAGGAGGTATTAGGAGTGTGAAGTCCACGCTTCTTCAACATTACATGGAAGTCTCACCATAAGACGCCTTAGCAATCCAACCGTGAACAGTGAACCCCGGAACTTTGAACCTAATACTTAGTAATGACTAAAAAACAACTTGTACAAAAACACATAGTAGTATAATTTGAGACAAGAGACCCATTCGACTCGCAAGCTCGCTCAGGGTGACAGGCACGGCTAAAATATGGAGATTATTTTTTAGTCATTCCTTAACACCTATTTATGATACCCTCTGTATGGTAATATCAGCAATAGTTCCGAGGCAAAAGGACCAATCCCAACCGGGTTATCTTCCTCGTCAAAGTCAACTGAAAAGTGCCTTATCACCCCTAGACCGATAGCAAAATTGCGAACAGTACTCCATCCATCATGGCTGCGATATAAAACTTCAATAGTTTTAAAAACTCCTGCAGGCACGGTTATTTCAACATCTATGCCTGTTATAATCGCTTCTACACCTTCTTCGGCTTCCCATTGTGCACCCATCTTTAAGGGAGATTGTAGGAACACTTCATTAAGGTTAAAGTTTTCTTCCACGATAGCTTCTTCTTCAGCCCCTTCTACTGCCAACAGAAGGGTAATCTTTTTCTCACTTACTGCAAATACCTTGGTAGTTTCTGCACCAGTACAACTTTTTCTAATTTGAACCTTGCCCTCTTCTATTTTCTCTACGCTTCTTATATATCCTGAACTTTCAAAACCCCCACTGAATATCAAGGTTAGTGGTTCTGATATAAAATAATCTCTTGCTGCCAGCACTGTTTCTATTTTTTCCTGTTCGTTTTCAGTTGGCAAGAGATTAATTTTATTTATGCGCTCCAACAAGGCCGCAACCTCTCCCTCCTTAATTTGAGTAGCAGGGTTGTTTACCAGCCAAATTTCGTCTGGATGATTTAATCCAATATTGGCGTACAACGGAGTAAAATCACTAATTTGATTCCAACCCAGATGGAGGTAGTCAAGATTGATTAACCTTGAAAGTGGGGTAATATCAGTGATTGAATTGCCGAAAAGAACCAATTCGACCAAGTTGCTGAGGTTACCCAGTGGATAAATATCAGTTATCTGATTCATGCGCAAATCTAGACTGATTAGATTTATTGCGTATTCCAAACCAGTTAGATCTGTAATATTAAATCTTTCGGCAGCATTTAAGTGAATCAGCTTCTCCAGATCAGCGACAGTTATCTTCCCAGAGGGTTTGTTAAGGGCTTCGCGTACAGCTGCCTCTAGACCAGCATCCGGTATGAGGATACCATCAGTGATATTTTCAGCATTGGCTTTCTCTGCTGTAGCAGTTTCTGTTATAGTAGGCTCTTCTGCTGCTAAATTTTTTACCGCCGTTTCTTTTGTAGCAGACTCATCCGCAACAGGAGAAGAACAACCTGTGATTAATATAGAAAGTAAAGTAACAACAGATACTACAAAAACCCCTAATCTTAGAAAATGTTTTTTAAACATAACTTTTGTCTCCTTATTATTATCTATTAACCGCTTCTCTCTCAATTGTTTTCATT
>CAZLTH010000063.1:0-8953 GCA_964562355.1 uncultured Syntrophomonadaceae bacterium
TGTTGGAATCTATCACCCATTCTGAGTTCATTTTGGATGGCTAAAATTGCACAATGCGAAGGTTTGACTAATTATCTTACCTGTGGTATTAGTAAAGAGGGGTAGAGTAATTTGAGTCTCTCCTTAAGGAAGTGGTGGAGGTTGCCTACGTAGAGAAGCTTGCCCGGCATTTGAGGGGCAGGTTTAACAAAAAAGAACTTGCTCTGTTTTAGGAAAAGATGTAGGAGGAGTTTTAGAAAATGGGCAACCAGATTTTTTCAAAAGGAAGAGCTCTCTGTTTCGCAACAATAGTAACGGCAGTAACAGCAGGGCTCCTCACTTCAGCAGAGACCTTGTTCCCACTTTTTAGTCCAGTTATCGCTCTGCTCCTCGGTGGATTTATACTCTCAGTCGCCATTCACAAGTACGGTCTTGATAAAAAAATAACTGTATTAACCCAAGTTTGGCGTAAAAATTTTTGAGGTCTGGCTATCCTCCTATTTTCATTCATTCTTAAACACTCTTTTCCGTAGCCTGCCAGAGATTAAAAAGAACAACAAAATAAAAACTATGCTGATTCCCAGATAAGCAAAGTTTTTTAGAGAGATTGCTCCGTTAGCGACAAATGCTCCACCGATAAAAGTAAAAGCTATAGCCCAAGGTATTATACACAGCCATGAAATCAGAATATAGGTGGAAAATTTGATTTTTGTTAGACCATAGACGAAGTTCTGCCAACTAAGAGGTATTATCGGCACCATCCTAGTAAGTAGTAATATTTTCCAGCCATGCTTTTCAACACCAGTAGCTATTTTTTTAAACTGGGGGCTTTTTTCAGCCCAGGTTTCGACTGTGTCTCTGGCAACATATCTGGTTACTAAAAAAGCAGCCGCTGCACCAAGGATTGAGCCTGTGGACACCCAGACCGTACCCATAAGCGGACCGAAGAGCAGTCCTGATAGGATAGCAAGTGGTAATATAGGGATAAGTAAAAAGTAGGCAACAGCATATAAGCCAACAAAAACGAGTAGTCCCAGTATGCCAAAGCCTTCCAAACGTGCTTTTAAGTTTCTCATACTTGCAAGATTTATGTACTGTGTTAGGTCGAAGTACTGTATTAAAAAGATAACAGTTGCAATTAGCATGAGGGTGCTTATTAATTTTATAGTATTTTTCTTTTGGAGTGAATCATGTTTTCTCATAAATCTTAAGAAATTACTCCTTTAATTAATGGCGAAAAAGTCGCCGAACATCTTCCTACAATATTTTAACATAATAAGCGCTGGCTTGCTAGACTTGTTTTAAAATTGTTTTTCCGCCATGAGATACTTCGCTCCGTTCTTCATGGTGACATCATCACAGATTAAACACAAGTGAGTTGAAAATTAAGAATGATAGTGATACGATAAGAATATACAAATTGGAAAGTCGGATTTTTTTCTTTTCAGAAAGGCGGCGAAGCGAATGTTAGCAACTTTAAGAGCTAAGGGCTTGTTCCTAAATAACCTATACAATCTTACTTGTCTTTTCGTCCATACCCTGCGTTGTGGAAACAGTTACATAACGCTGCTATGCGCCTATTTCCACGCCTTGGTTATGAACGAAAATCCTTCGCAATATTGCACAGTTTATTTCATCACAGGCCCTAAGAATCAAATAACATTACCTGTGGAGGTTATCAAAAAATTAAATCTTCGAAAAGATGATAGTATTGAAGTAGATGTAAATGAAAACGGACAAATTATTTTAACTCCGGTAATGATTGCTGAGAAGAAAATTATTGCTGATATTAAAGAAGCTTTTGATGATGTTGAAAATGGAAGAGTTTCAGACGCTATGTCTGCTTATGAAATAATCAAGAAATTAGGCTTGTAGAATGTATAAACTCAGATATGCAGAGAAATTTGAAAAATCTGTAAAAAAACTTTCGAACGAAGTCAAAAAAAACTCTTGCTAGAAAATTGATATTACTTGAACAAGACCCACATCATAATTCTTTATCTACAAAGAAAAACCATTTTGCTTCGAATGCTTTGAAGGAAACAATTTATGAAAGCAGGATAAATAAAGGCTATAGGATACTATGGAAGAGCGAAGGCAAAAATGTAATATTACTACTATTGGCAGGAACACACAAGCTGGTAGAAGGCAAAAAATAGAAAAATGCTGAATAGTTACGTTTGGAATAAGTTATGAAATGGAGATGACCGGGATGTCAAATAATTTTCGAGAAGTGGAGAAACTTGAATATAGGGGTATGGAATTACCGAAACTGGTCAGAGGTATAGCTCGTGATTCTACAGAGTTGATTGGGAATACACCTCTGGTCAGGCTGAACCGGATAGCAGAAAAAGTACAGGCAGAAGTAGTGGCGAAGCTGGAGTCGTTTAACCCTGCAGGCAGTATAAAGGATAGGATAGGAGTCGCCATGATTCTTGCGGCAGAGGAGCAGGACTTGATCAATGAAGATACGGTAATCATTGAGCCTACCAGCGGCAATACTGGGATTGCGCTTGCTTTTGTTTGCGCTGCCAGGGGGTATAAACTTATCCTTACTATGCCCGAGACCATGTCCTTAGAGAGAAGACAGCTTGTAGCTGCTTTTGGAGCTAAAGTTGTGCTTACGCCCGGGGCAGAAGGGATGAAAGGTGCGATTAGAAGGGCGGCAGAACTGGCTAAAGAGGAGCCGCTGTCTTTTATGCCGCAGCAGTTTAGTAATAAGGCAAATCCGGAGATACACAGTGTAACTACTGCGGAAGAGATCTGGAGAGACACTGCCGGCAGTGTGGATATTTTGGTTGCGGGGGTAGGGACAGGAGGAACAATAACAGGGATTGCTGAGACGCTCAAAAAAAGAAAACCTACTTTCAAAGCGGTGGCAGTAGAACCAAAAGATTCGCCAGTTTTGTCCGGTGGGCAGTCAGGTGCACATAAAATACAAGGTATCGGCGCCGGGTTTATTCCTGAAATTCTAAATAGGGAACTAATTGATGAGGTTATTCAGATTAGTAATGAAGAGGCTCTTGGAACAGCCAAAGATTTGATGCAAAAAGAAGGCATTTTAGCCGGAATTTCCGCGGGCGCTGCTGTCAAAGCAGCTCTACAAGTGGCAAAAAGACCTGAAAATGAAGGAAAACTTATAGTAGTTATTCTGCCAGACACAGGAGAACGTTATTTGAGCACGGAACTTTTTCGAGTGAGTAAGTAGATAAGTGGGTAAGTGGGTAAGAGGTCAAGAGGTCAAGAGATAAAGAGATGAAGAGAGGAATGAGGGGAATGAGACTAAGAGGTCAAGAGATAAAGAGATGAACGAGAAGAAGAGAGAAATCTATTAATCTCTTCCCCTTTTAGTCTTTTAGTCTTTTACTCTTTTAATCTTTTGGTCTTTTAACCTTTCAGTCTCTTAACCTTTCAGCCTCGTATTCCGTTGTGATTCGTTCCTACTTACTCACTTACAGCTGGTGAAGACGACGAGTGAAGACGAGGAGTATGAGTCTGAACGAGTCTGAACGAGTCCTGACGACGGCGACCTGTCTGCGTGCAACGCACAGGCAGATAGACAAGTCAGGAGTCCGGTAGGCTGACTGACCCACTGACTCACTGGTCTCACTCCTCGTCCAACGCCAACGTTCCGCCGGGATTCATGATATTATGGGGATCGAAGTGTTTTTTGAGTGCACGCAGAACGGCTAGTTGGTTAGTTCCTAGGGAATCTTCCAGCCAGGGAGCGAGCATTTTACCTATACCGTGATGATGGCTCAAACTGGCTCCTGCTTTGTTGATACGGTTAATTATCTCGGCTTGATAGGCGAGATATTCTGCTGGTTCCATACGGGCAATAAAAATAAAATAGAGATTTGTTCCCTGGGGATAAAAATGCGAGGAGTGCGACATGCAGATAGTTTGCGGCCGAGATTTGCAGAAAGCTCTTACTTCTTGCCATATTTCTGCAATCTTGTCCCAGGTTACAGAACATTCCAAGGTATCGATGATGATGCCGTAGTCTTGTAAATCTTCACGCATGTAGGGGTCTTTAAAACGACCGTGTTCCCAGCGTTTAGTTACATAACTGGTGGTGGACATGGCGCTATATCTTTTAGCTGTTTGGTGAACCATCTTTTTTACGTGCTTGGTATAGCCATGCTCGCCGTCAGCCGTACCCAGTAGCAGGCAACGCTTACCGGGCAGGTAACCTTTGAGTTTCATCAGGGAGTCGATAACTGTTCCTTCTACACCGTATAGTTTGAGACCTACAGCGGTTTCTTCCGGGTCGGAAAGCCTGAATACGGAAGGAAGGCCGAATTCACCCTGCGAAATTTCCCTTACAGCCGTGAGAGCTTCTGACCAGCTTCTGAAGATATAGCTGAAGCGAGTAGTGTTTTCTGGTCGGTAACGAAAGATCTTTACAGTTACGGTCGTTAAAATTCCGTAGGCGCCTTCAGAGCCGATCATTATTTGGTCAATATCTGGACCGGTGGCTTTGGCCGGGTATTCCTTGGTAATGATTTCTCCTGCCGGCGTGATGTATTCCTGGCATACTACTAGGTCTTCAATCTTGCCGTAGTAGGTGGAGTTTTGACCGGCTCCCCGGGTGACTACCCAGCCACCGACAGTTGAGGAATCAAAAGATTGCGGCAGGTGGCCGCAGGTGTAACGATGCTTGCTGTTAAAGAGATCAGGAGCGTTATTCAAAGCTTTCTCGAAATCTGGACCTAGAATGCCGGGCTCTACGGTCACAGTTTGATTGACCGGGTTTAACTTGATAATCCGGTTCATGTGCGGTCGCATGTTCAAAGAAATGCCGCCCTTGGGGCATTCAGTGCCGCGCATGACGGAGGAGCCACCTCCATATGGTGTGATGGGGATTTTTTCGGCGTGACAAAAGCTGACGATAGCCTGTACGTCCTCTTTATGGCGTGGTGAGATTACAGCATCAGGTAGATTTTCGATAATTTTCTCTCTCAGTCGGATCAAGTCATACACCATTTTGCCATAGGCAACTCGCAGGCGCTCATAATCATCAGTCCTGACATTCTCTGCCCCTACAATTTCCCGGAAGCGAGTTAATTGTTGTTCTGAAAGCTTGCCGGGTAGATTGAACTGGACGACTTCTTCGCCGGTGTGCTGCTTTTGCTGAAAATCCTCATCTGTCATCTGGAAAGTTTCTTTCATCAGTTGGTAGAGCCTCTGGTTAGGATGCTTGAACTGGTCGGGGTACCCCCATTTAAAGATGGAGCGGTAGGAGTTTTCAGGGGGAACCTGGTCATACCAGTTAGGGGTAAAAATTTGTTTCTTTTTAAACATGATTTTACACTCCTTTGATACGTTATTGATATTGAGATTTTTGCGGTTGCATATCGGCAGTGGCGATCAGTGCTATGCCACTACCAAGAAGATTTTCCAGCAGTATATCACCCGGGGAAAGTCGCTTGTTTACATAGATAGAATTGATTACTTGCATAGCTGTAAACATATCCTGAAGAGGAATTTCTCCGGCAGTACGCACTGGTAATCTGGGAAAATCATCAAAGGCAGTAGCTACTGTCGATGTCAGTGTGCGGCAGGGGTTTATAGCCTCCTTTTCAGCGTATAGAAGACCTTGCGGACAATTATAGCCGTTAACTACCAGCTTTTTCTCTTGCCATGTTATTTCTAAAGGACAACCTAGGGGGCATTCGATACAGATAATTTCTTTTTTTTGCTTGTTAGTTTTCATGTAAAACACTCCCTGACTTTAGTAACTGCAACGATAATTTAGTTGTTTCCGGTGGAATGTCTGCTGGGTGTAAGACGATTTGCTCCATTTCTGGCGGTCTTATTATAGAGAATTTTTTACGTTTAATCTCTTTTTTATCTGTCCTTAGGTCGGCAGAAATCACCAGTTCTGCTTGGCGTAGTGTACGGGTGCTGCGCAGGTAAAGAGTAATTTCCGTATCGTTTAGAAGCGTTTGTGGGTTTATTCTTTGTGGAACTACATACAATAAATTCTGACTAGCAACTAGGGGAATTGATGGGGTTGACGAGACTGGCGGTATGTTGTTTGCTTTATTTTGTTGACTGTTTCTGGAAAAAGTGGCTGCTGCAAGACCAGCTACTGCGCCGTTTTCAGAAACATAATCAACCAGATCGTTAACATGTAGGGCGTTACCACAGGTAAACAGACCAGCGACAGGAGTCATCATCTCTTGATCAACGTAAGGACCGTCAGTACGAGGGTCGAGCTCAACTCCCAGCGATTCCAGCAGGTCATTTTCAGGGATAAGTCCTACTGAGAGGATCAAGGTGTCACAACTTATAAATCGTTCTGTACCGGGCAAAGGGTGCAGATTTTCATCGACCTTGCTTACAGTAACCCCTTCTACTCGTTTGCGACCGTGGATAGTAGTAACGGTGCTACTTAAATGTAAAGGTATGGAGTAGTCATGCAGACACTGGGCAATGTTGCGTACCAGGCCGGAGGGTTCGGGTTTAATTTCATAAACGCCTTCCACCTCTGCTCCTTCCAATGTCAGGTGGCGAGCCATAATCAGCCCTATATCACCGGAGCCGAGAATTACACATTTTTTTCCCGGCAAGTAACCTTGTATATTGATAAGGTATTGTGCTGTGCCAGCGGTAAAAACTCCTGCCGGGCGATTTCCGTGCAGAAACACCTGCCGGGAAGTACGTTCACGACAGCCGGCAGCATAGACGACAGCTGTTGTCTGCAGTTTAAAAATCCCGCAGGTGCTATTTTGTAACGTCAAGGTAAAAGTCTCTTTAGTTTTATTTAATTCTAAAGTAAAGGTGCCAGTTAGTAAAGTAATTTTCCTTTCGTCAACCATTTTAAGATAGCGGTAGGCATATTCAGGTCCGGTCAACTTGCTTTGAAAGCGCAAGAGTCCGAAGCCGTCATGTATACACTGTTTAAGAATCCCTCCTGGGCGCTCTTCTCTTTCCAGAATAAGTACTCTAGCACCATTATCAGCAGCAGCTATGGCCGCAGCTAACCCGGCCGGGCCAGCCCCTATTATAATTATGTCCCAGGGGATGTCATTTGGTTGTTTTACAGTGGTCATTTTTATATCCTCCCATATCACCCTTTGTTCGTTGCCGGATTACTTCCGAGCCGGGGCCTTTTCTTTGTATTGCCGTTATCGGCAGGGATTTTTCGTGGGCGAAAATATCCAGCACCCTAGGGGTGCAAAAAGCGCCTTGGCAGCGACCCATCCCTGTGCGTACTCTTCTCTTGAGCCCGTCCAAGGTAGGCGCAGGAAGGGGCGAGTGCAGGGCGGCGACTACTTCTCCCTCGGAGATTGCTTCACAGCGACAGATTATCCGACCATAAGAGGGATTTTCCCGGATAAGTCGTGTTTTTTCCTCCAGAGAAAGTTCGCTTAATTTCGGTGCAGCTTTTCTCCGGGGTTGGAAGGAAGAACGGGGTTTTATTTCCTGAGTTTGGCGCAGGATAGCAAGTGTCATCTTTTCTACTTCCACTGCTATGGCTGGCGCAGAAGCTAAGCCGGGAGATTGGATGCCGGCAACATGAATTAGGTTAGACACATATTCCGAAGGTTCAATTATAAAATCCTCTTCAAAAGTACAGGCCCTAGTACCTGCAAAGTAGGTTATGATATCGGCCGGTTTTAGAGATGCATTGAGGGAAAGATGATGTGAAAAAAGGAAATCAAGATCATGGGGAGAAGTAGCATAGTTCTCTCGACCGGGTTGTTCGACAACGCTGGGTCCTATCAAGAGGTTCCCTCCTGTGGTTGGAGCTAGCCCGCCACCTTTGCTTTTGCCATATGATCTGATATGTTCCTGAAACATGGCCAGAATCATCTGCTGTCGACCAGCAGTTTTTTTATCTAGGACAGCTATGGTGCCTTGGCGGGGATGAATTGTGAAAAAGCGGTCACCGGCTTGTTGGGCTATTTTATCTGCCCAGATGCCGGCAGCATTTATAACCACATTTGCTTTTATATTACCACGGTTTGTTTTGATTTCGGTAATGCTGTTATTAATCTTTTTAAATCCAGTCACGGCAGTATTCAAAAAAATAGAGGCACCGTTATAAATGGCATTTTCAGCGTAAGCTAGAGTGAGTTTATAAGGAGAGATGATTCCAGCGGAAGGGAAGAAAATCCCTCCTTGCTGTTGACTGGTTACATTGGGCTCTAAAGAAAGAACCTCTCGTTTATTTAAATATTTGATTCCTGGGACATTGTTTTTCCGTGCCCGGCGGGAGAAGAGGGGTAGCAGCACTTTGAGCCATTTTTGGGGCAGCAACAGTAGCAAGCCAGGACGTTTAAACTTGACGCCAAGTTCGTCTGCTACTTTAGTGTAGAGTTGGTTGCCGTCACTGTTAAATTGTGCTTTTTTGCTCCCCGGTGAAGGGGCAAAGCCGGGATGTATTAGCCCGTTATTGCGACTGGAAGCATGTTTGGCTAGGTCTTCTTCTTTTTCCAGTAAGGCAACAGAGATATTCCAGCGAGTGAGTTCTCTGCTGATGGCGGCCCCAATAACCCCACCGCCGATTACTACTACATCAAATTGCTTTCCTGCTAGGTCTAAATCCTTGGTTGGAGGTAGACAGATAGTGTCTTCTAGCAGGTTATCCACGACAACATCGTTAACTACGCCTTTATAGCCTTTGCCAACAGCAGCATAACCAGCGCAGAGATATTCATCCCAACTACGGACTTTCCCTGCCAGTACTACTGACTGCCGCCATTCATAAGCCTCTATATCGGATATTTTTTTTGTGTGTAGAGCAGCTTTTACACTGCTTAGACCTTGTCTCATAAAGAACCCTCCCAAACATCCGGATGTCCGGATGTTTAAGTGTATTTTAACTCCAATAATCCGGAGTGTCAAGGAATGCATGCCTTTTTGGATGCTTATTAATAAAAGATTTTTATTTTTTCAGGATTTTAGGGTTTGTGATGGAATAAACTATGCAATATTGCGAAGGATTTTCGTTCATAACCAAGGC
>CAZLTH010000064.1:0-8906 GCA_964562355.1 uncultured Syntrophomonadaceae bacterium
GGTTCAGGGTTCAGAGTTGAGAGTTGCTCGTGCCTTTATCCTCGTCCTTCCGTCCAACCTCTAACCTCGCACTTCCCACATCCCAGTTCCTCCCTCCTCCGTCCTCAATCCTCGTTCCTCGCCCTCTTTTCACCTTTTCGTCTCTTTATCTTTTCACCTTTTCACCTTTCACTTCCCTCGGACTCCCGACTTGGCTATCTGCCTGTGCGTTGCCTGCCTGTGCGTCGCACGCAGACGGGCACGAAGACAGGTCGCCGTCGTCAGGACACTCGTTCGTCACGCTCGGACTTCCTACCTGCGCTCTTGCTTGGTAGGAACTCGTAAGCCCTCCCCCGGAGGCCTTACCCCGGGCGACTCACCACTTTCCACTTTCCACTTTTCACTTTTCACTTTTCACTTCCCAGGCGTCTCATTCCACCCCATATGGAGCGATACCTGTCTGGCTGTATCTCTCAGCAAGGGAATCAACTCCTCCTGCAAGCGCTTGTCTGTCAGTCGTGCGCGAGGACCAGAGAGACTGATAGCAGCTACAGCTTTGCCTTCATGGTCAAAAACAGGTGCAGCTACGCAACGAACCTCATCCTCCAGCTCTCCTAAGTCCAATGAATAGCCCTGCTTTCTAATCTTGAGTAGTTCCGCTTTCAAATCTTTTAGATTAGTAATAGTTTTAGTAGTATAGGATTCAAAAGACATTTCTCGCGCTAGGCGGTTTATTTCATGATCGCTGAGAGTTGCCAGCAGTGCCTTTCCTGAACCGGTGCAATAGGCTGGACCACGAATGCCGGGGCTAGCAAACATTTTTATGATATTATGCGTTTCTACTTGGTCGATATAGACAACTTCTCCTTTGACAAGGATAGCCATGTTAGCTGTTTCATTACTTTTTTCTACCATGCCTCTAAGATAAGGCTTGGCTATGGTTCGAATATCTAGTGCATACAGAGCCTTATTGCCAATTTCAAAACTTTTAATCCCCAGACGGTATCTGCCAATATAAGGATCTTGTTCTACATAGTCCCAAATCACCAAGGTGTTTAGCAACCTGTGCACCGTACTAATATTCAATTCCAGCTGGCTACTGATAGCACTGAGCTTCATAGGTGAACCGTCTTCTGCCAGCAGTTCCAAAATAGACAGAGCACGTTCTACTGACTGAACTGTTTTACCTTTATTGTTTTTTCCGTCCGTTTTACTCCCCGCCTTTCTAAGCCAGTGACTGAGTGACTAAGTGACTAAGTCAGCCCATTCGACTGCGCTCAGAGCTTGCCCTGAGCGTAGTCGAACGGGGCAGGCTCTGCGGCTGTCAGTGACTAAGTAGGGATGGGATACGACGGAGTTAAGGCGAGAGAACTCTTGACTCTCCGTTCCTCGTTGCTTACTTACTTACTGAGTCACTGAGTCACTGAGTCACTAAGTCACTTCTTTACTATTTTCTCCAACCCTCCCATATAAGGGCGCAATACCTCGGGAATAATTACACTTCCATCAGCCTGCTGGTAATTTTCTAAAATAGCTGCTACCGTTCTGCCTACCGCCAGGCCAGAGCCGTTTAAGGTGTGCACAAAGCGAGCTTTTTCCTTTGCCGCCGGACGATACCGTATACCTGCCCGGCGAGCTTGAAAATCTCGAAAATTACTACAAGAAGAAATCTCCCTGTAGGTATTGTAGGCAGGAAGCCAGACTTCCAGATCATATTTTTTGGCGGCCGCAAACCCTAGATCACCACTGCACATAAGAACCACCCGGTAAGGAAGCTCTAAAAGTTGCAATATTTTTTCGGCCGTAGTCAGCAGTTTTTCCAGTTCAGCAGGGGAGTCTTCCGGGCGAGTAAATTTTACCAGTTCCACCTTATTAAACTGATGCTGTCGTATGAGCCCCCTAGTGTCTCGTCCGTGCGCACCTGCTTCTGCTCTGAAACAGGCACTATAGGAAACGTAGTACAAGGGCAGCAAGTCCCCATCTATTATTTCCTCACGATGCAGGTTGGTTACAGGAACTTCTGCCGTAGGAATCAAGTAATAATCTGTTCCCTGAATTTTAAAAGCATCTTCCTCAAATTTTGGCAGTTGTCCTGTCCCCGTCATACTACGTTGGTTCACCATAAAGGGAGAAAAAACCTCTTTATAACCGTGTTCCCTAGTGTGAATATCCAGCATAAAGTTAATAAGCGCTCGCTCCAGCAAAGCCCCTTCTCCTAACAAAAAGACAAACCGGGCACCGGTAACCTTGCCGGCGGCTTCGAAATCTAAGATATGCAAATCCCGTCCAATATCCCAATGCGCCTGCGGCTCAAAGTCAAATACCGGCAGCTGACCCACTAATCGCACCGGCACATTTTCTTCTTCACTGTGTCCTACAGGCACTTCCTCTGCTGGGATATTAGGAAAGGTCAAGAGGAGCTTTTGCATCTTGGCTTCTATTTCCCGAATTTGTTCATCCATCTCTTTAACCTGAGAGGAAACCTGGCGCATCTCCAAGACCATTTCCTTCGCTGGCTCTCCCGCTTTTTTCAGGCGACCTATCTCCTCTGAAACAGTGTTGCGCTTCTTTTTTAGCTGCTCTACTTGGAAAATTTTTTGGCGGCGTTCTTCCTCCAAAGCTAGAAAACTTTCCAGATCTCCCTCTTCTCCTTTGTCCCGCATAGCTTTTGCCACTATCTCCGGGTTTTCCCTGACAAATTTCATATCCAGCATTTTTATTCCCCCCCCTTGCAGTCTGCTGACTGCAGTTTACAGTCAGCTTGCGGCTGACAGTTTACAGTTGCCAGTTCTCGGACTCCTGACTTGGCTATCGCCGTCGTCAGGACTCGTTCGTCACCCCCCGGGCGACTCACCAGTTTACAGTGGTTACGAGGGTTCAAGGCTCAAGGTTCTTCTAGGGGAAGGGACTCTCCAACCCCTGTAAACTGTAAACTGTTAACCGTCAACTGATAAAACGCAAGTTAGTGACCTTTAATAGTATAGTTGCGTTAAAATACGATTGCTTTGCCTTGCTAAGTATAACTACATTTCTTCCGGTGCTTCTATGCCTAAAAGAAACAATCCTTTCTTTAAAACCAAGCGCACCGCATCTATAAGTAGCAGCCGGGCCAGACGCTTTTCTCCTGCTACTTTTAAAACGGGACAATTGTGATAAAAATGATTGAAATCACGTGCCAGAGCCAAAAGATAACGAGCAAGGACAGAAGGTTTGTTTACTTCTGCTGCCTTGGCTACCGCTGCCGGGAAGCGTCCTAGGGTAAGCAAAAGAACTTTTTCTTCCGTCGCAGCATATAGCTCCCCTTTTATAATCGCCCCTGTCGGCAAAGGCTCTTGGCGTAAAATACTACAGATACGAGCATGAGAGTATTGTATGTAGGGTGCTGTTTCTCCTGAAAAATCAAGAATCTTTTTCCAATCAAATAATATATCTTTACTACGGTCGTTAGTTAGATCGCCAAAGATAACTGCTCCAATGCCTACCTGGCGAGCTACCTTTTCTTTATTCTCCAAAGTTGGATTTTTTTCCTGTATGATTTCTTGCGCTAATTCCACCGCTTTGTTAAGAACTTCTTCCAGCAAAATCACCCTTCCCTTACGAGTGGACATTTTGCCCTCCTGAAAACGCACCATCCCAAAGGGCACATGTTGACAGAGAGATGCCCAATCCTGACCCATTAACTGCAACACTTTGAAAAGCTGTTTGAAATGCAGAATTTGATCCGAGCCAACCACGTAAAGCAGATGAGCAAACTTGTATTTTTCATAGCGATAGAGAGCGGCACTGATGTCTCGGGTGGCATAAAGAGTTGCTCCGTCTGTCTTCTGCAAAAGACAGGGAGGCATGTCTGCACCTAAGTCAACAATCAAGGCTCCCTCACTTTCCCGGGTTATGCCTGTGCTTTTAACCTCTGCTACAGTTTCCGCTAATCTTTCATTGTAAAAGCTCTCGCCCTGATAACTGTCAAACTCTATTCCTAGAAAATCATAAATTCTTTTAAACTCTCTTAAGCTTAATTCCCGAAACTCTTGCCAAAGCAAAAGAGCCTCTTCATTTCCTTTTTCCAATTCTCTAAACCAGAAACGTCCTTCTTCTTCCAACTGAGGGTTTTTCTCTGCTTCCGCATGAAAGCGCACATAAAGATGGAAAAAGTGACCAATGGGATCATATTGCAACTCTTCTGTCTGCCCCCATTTTTTGAAGGCAGTTATCAGCTTGCCAAACTGGGTTCCCCAATCCCCCAAATGATTAATCCCTACCACCTTGTAGCCCAAAGCAGAATAAAGCCGGTAAAGGGAATGACCGATAACAGTAGAGCGAAGATGCCCCACACTAAAGGGCTTTGCTATATTGGGGGATGAAAAGTCTATCACTACTGTTTTCCCTTTTCCTTGGTCAGAAGAGCCAAAGTTTTCTTTCTCCTGTTGTATCTCGGTTAAAATTTCCGTAGCCAGAAGTGAACGTGCTATCACCAAGTTAAGATAAGGACCATCGCTGCTTACTCGTTCAAAAAGAGCATTATCCTGAAGCTTGCCCATTAAATCTGTGGCTATAGCTGCCGGTGATTTTCTAAATTTTTGCGCCAGACGAAAACAAGGAAAAGCAAAATCTCCCATTTCCGGTTGTGGTGGCACTTCTAAAAGATTACTAACCTCTGCCTGAGACAAACCTGTCGGTACAGCCAGCAATTCCGCCACCTTTTTCCTAAAAATCTCCATTCAATAATTACCTCTCTTCCGGTTATCGGTTAGTTTGCTAGACGCTGATGGATTCGGCCCATTCGACTGCGCTCAGAGCTTGCCCTGAGCGCAGTCGAATGGGGCATGCTTTGCTCACCACAGGTTTATATGATTTTTTTTATAATGATTTCATCATATCTAATAATAGTAATCAGCGCAAGTCAGCATCTAATATTTTTTGTAAAACTCGCCGCCTTAGGGCTTGTTCCTAAATAACCTGTACAATCTTACTTGTCTTTTCGTCCATACCCTGCGTTGTGGAAACAGTTACATAACGCTGCTATGCGCCTATTTCCACGCCTTGGTTATGAACGAAAATCCTTCGCAATATTGCACAGTTTATTTCATCACAAGCCCTTAGTTAATTCGTTGAAACTCAATCAACTTGCAACTCTCCACTAAAAAAGAAATTTCCTGCAGAATCGGGCTAATAAATCAAGCTTAACCTCTTCCTCTTTTAATCTCTTACCCTCGTTCTCCTTTTCTCCTTGTTTCTCCGTCATTATATCCTTTT
Organism: uncultured Syntrophomonadaceae bacterium; assembly: GCA_964562355.1. Taxonomy (GTDB): domain Bacteria; phylum Bacillota; class Dethiobacteria; order PWVN01; family PWVN01; genus CAZLTH01. Next base: position 5,233 of record CAZLTH010000064.1, read on the forward strand.
CTTGTTACCAACACAAGGAATTGAGCTTTTCATTTGAATAAGAGGATGAGAAACATAAAAAAACAGCCCCCTGGCTGCGAACTTTTCTCTTCTATAACAATATAGACAAAACCTAACCCTCGTCGACAAACGCATATCAGTTGCCAGTAACAGCATACTCTATCAGTACTTAAATCTTGCCCTGTTTATTATCCCTCGCCGGAGCGGCTCTTCCGTTGACAGATGACCAAAAACAGCTTCCCTTTTTTCACCTTCTATCAGTATTTGCACTTTGCTAATTTCCGGCATTTCGGTTAAAGTTAACACCAGAGAGTTCAAAGTAGCCCACTCTCCAGCAGTACCGCCCCCGTGATTATCAACCAATGCTTGGTTAAAGTTTATTTCTGCAACCCGGTTGTCAATAGTAATTTTTAAAACCTCTGTGCCTTGGGGAAAAGATGGTGCCAATCTGAACCTGTTTCCCGGTCCTTTTAGCAGCTCGCTCACCAACAACAAAGCCCTTGTCTCTAGGTCCGCTGGCACTGCAACTACTTTTCTGCTAACAGGCACCATGTACATAGCCTGGGCATCGCTGAACCAAAGAAGAATAGCTTCTTGTTTAAAGTCATTTTCTTCTTGCAGAGGATTTAGAATCAAGTCTGCTCGCCTAAATATATTTTCGGAGAAGGGCACGAAACCAAGCGGTGGCAGTTTCCCTCGAAATAAAAACTCCACCTCGTCAATACCACTAACAGAAGTTAAAGTATGGACTACACTTTTTACGAACTTTTCTGCTACTCCAGCAGAAAATCCTTGAAAACGGAGCGTTGCCTCCAAGTCTATGATGACCCGGTTTAGCTCTACCTCCACCTCTATACTCCGTAGATAAAGCCCCAGAGGAAAAGGAGACTTGCCCCAAGCGGCCTGAGGCGGTCCTTGTTGCAAAAGAGTGGCTGCCTCCTGCAGGGGCGAAGCAGTAGTGCGAAAAATAGTCAAAGGGAAAAGGTACTGTTCTGTCGGATCCAAAAAATACAGCAACAAAGCATATTCCTTTTCCTGTAAGTTTACTGCTGCTGGCGTAACGTTATCCTGCCCAGTAGGCTTTATCCGCCATCCATCTTCCGGTACAGAAGATCTGCCGCTGACGGGAACACATCCTAGCGGCAAAAAAACTACCAAGAATATTAAGAATAGCAGTAACAACCGGTATCCTTTCTTAAACACTGTGCTCCCTTCTTTCTTCGAAACCTATATTTACGTTCACCATAACTGCCCACCTGTGCTATTTACTTGATTTTTTAATCCTGTAGAAGCTGTTGCAGCAATCGCTCGTTCACTGAGTTTTTTCTTCAACCCTCACCGTTCTTCGTTCCTCACTTAGTTGCTCGGGCAACCACAAGGGATTGCCCCTACTTCTCGCTTGCTCAGCCACTCCCGTCTCACTCCGGATTTATAAAAAAAGGTCTGCTTATTTCTCGTGTCAACTGGGGCAAATCTGGATGTTCATAGCGCCGACCGTTTATTAACAACTCTACCCTTTCTACGGTAAAGTTTTCTGCTATGGTAAAAGTAATTGCTTCCAAAAGAAGTTCTGCCCTGTAAGGATCAGAAAGGAAAAGATACAGCTCTCCCAAATCTGCCCTTAAATCTACCCTAGCTATTTCTCTCTCCAAATCAACCCTATTCACAGCAAAGTTTGTCGGGAAAAATTCTCTGTTCGATGCAAAAAGCTCCGACAGCAAATCCTCTGCCAGCTCACAGGTATCAAAACTCCGAAGAGCCACTTCCCGCATAACCAAATAATACCTGTTTCCCAAAACAACTGGCTCGAAAATCACTTGTCGCCCGGGAGCAGAACCAGGCTTACGAGCTGAAAAAGAATGAAAAATAGCAGGACCCTGACCAAAACGCTCTTGCCTTTCGCCCTCAATTAAAAACTGCACTCGTTCAACCTGGGAAAATTGGCTAACAGTATATAAAAGAGAGTGGATAATAGCTTCCGCTTGGACAGCTCCACCGACTGCTTCCTTCAAAACCCCCGGAAGGTCGATATAAATAGTGCTCCCTTGTAATTCTGTTTTTATTCTTGTTTCTCTAGGTATAGTACGTACCAAACCACTTCCTAGACGCGGCCCTCTTATTAATTCTTTAATCGCCTGAGCGGGGGAAAAATCAAGAGGCACCCTTCTGCTAACCGGCAGCAAAACCTCCGCCTGCTCATTATAGAAAAAAAGCCGGATATGATTATATCCGTCCTCTAAAAAAAGGACAGGCTTATAAGTGGGTTTCTTGGCGATAGGAGGAAAAAAATCCTCCCCCCTTAAATCTCGCAAATCAGACAAGAAAACATTGCCGCCCTGATCAGCTAAAACCAATATCTCACCTTCTCCAGAAAAAACTGCTCTCTGTCCTCTACCGGCAATCTGATATCTTCCGATATCTTCACCGTAAGCATTATAAAGAATAACACTGGTAACCTCTTCCCGGTAATGGCGCCAAGAAACAACAGCTACTTTACTCCCAGTATCAGCTATAAAGATTTCAGATTGTGCCGGAACTCTTCTGCTCCAAGATAAATTTCCAGCAGCAGAAAAATAGTATAGGTTGTCCTCTCCCATGAGGTGAGCACTGTAAACAAGGATGTCATCACTCTCCCGAGCCGTATGAACATGTGTCAAATTAGCCCCTGTATCATGGTGCCAAAGCTCCCGACCATAGCGATCCAGAAGAACCAGTTTTGTGTCTTTTATAGCTGCTACCTTACCAGACGACAGAAAAGCAGCTGAAGCAAATCCTTGGGCTTGCCAAGAAAAGCTTCCGTCCAGTTTATGTTGGACAAGAAAATTGATACCCTCTCTTTGTCCAGTAAAAATTAAACTGTTATGCCGGGTAGCAATAGAAAGAGTGCTTTTTGTTGCCGGATGTATAAAAATCTCTCTTTCCCAGATAACCTGCCCTTGGTAATCCAAAAGATGCAATAACACCTCTGTTTCCGAAGAAGTAATTAGAGCTGCCTTACTACCGTCCTCAGAGAAAACAAAGTCAAGCACTTCCCTCTCCAGCTTTATTTCTCCCAAAACTTCTTTATCCTCACTTAAAAAAAGAACTTCTCCTCCCCGACTGACAATGAAAAAAATATCTCCATCAGAGCTGGCAGCTATTTTCCAAGCCTCAGTTGTCAGAGAGTGTTCCCAAACCAAGCGACCTTTCCGGTCTAAAAAATAGATTTTGTTGTCTTCAGTCGCCAACAAAACTCTTTCTCCCCCAGTCGTTACTAAAAGGTCATTTATCTCCCCACGGTAAACATGTGTTATATATTGCTCAAAAAAAGCGGCAGAAAACGACTCTTGTGGTGTCACAGGCTCTACAGGAAAACCCTCTCTCCCAGACTGACTAGGCACACAGCCGGAAGAAAAAAGTAAAACAGACATTAAAACAATAGACAAAAAGTACTTTTTAATTTTTTTATAGTTACCCTTTATCATACTAGACCCACCTTTACCGGTTTGCAGTTTGCAGTCTGCTGACTGCAGTTTACAGTTTGCAGTTTACAGTTTACAGTGGTTACGAGGGTTCAGGGTTCAGGGTTCAGGGTTCAGGGTTCACAGAGCGAAAAACTTCCCATTCTCCCATCCCTCTCTTAGTCTCTTAGTCTCTTAGTCTCTTAGTCTCTTAGTCTCTTAGTCTCTTAGTCT
>CAZLTH010000065.1:0-1458 GCA_964562355.1 uncultured Syntrophomonadaceae bacterium
ACCACTTCATGAGGATAAATCATGCCTAGTTCTCGTGCTGCCACTTCCAGTTCATATTCGGTCATCCTCTCCGGAGGTATCAGCAAAAAAAGAAGAGAGGAAATCAAAAAACCCAGCCCTATACCGAATAAAACATTGATATTGAGCCTGCCCTTTACTTTCTTAATCCAATTATTAATTCTACCTCCCCCTTCCCCAAGCCTGTCTGTCTGGCTATGTCAGCTAGAGAAATACCTTGATCGTGCATGATATAAACATCATTATACAACCTGTCTCTTTCCAGGGAATCATCCAGTAACGACTCCTTCTCGACATCTCTCGTTTCTCTTATTTCTTTTGATGGCTGTTTCTTCTTCCGCAAGAAACCTGTCTCTTCCTGAATTTCTAATTTCTTCTCTACCCGCAACATGAGATGGGTAACTAATTCTTTCTGTTGATTAAGTTCTGCCAGTTGTCCTTCTACTTTCTCTTTCAACTCATACAGCAAACTACTTTCTACCGCTGTTTTCTGCATGAGAAAGAGATTTTTTTGAAAACTGTCATCATTATTATTATCGTCTTTTCTTTCTCCTTCTTGACTGCTATCTAGAAGAGAAGAAGCTTTATCAAGTGATTTATCCTCCTTCTTGTCCTCTTTTCTAAAGATTACTAAACAATACACAATGATGAGAAGACCAAGCAGCAGAGTTATGTATACCATTACCATTTTTCCTTTAACTGCTGACGCAGTTTTAGCATGACCCTTCCATGCAGCTGAGACACCCTAGATTCTGTTACTTCCAGCACTTGACCTATTTCTTTAAGTGTCAGCCCTTCACGATAATACAGGTGCAAAATCAACTGTTCCCTCTCTGTTAGATTGGCTATGGAATGAGTCAACATTTCTTTCTCTTCTTTTTTAATAAGAGTTTCTTCCGGGAAAGCTTCTTCTTCTGTAGCAGCCACAAAATCCTCTACTCTTTTAGCTCCTTCTTCACCGTCAAAAAGAAACTCTTCCAATGAAAGCAGGCTTTTCCTACTGATATTAGCTAAAATATTATTTAATTCTTTTTTCTCTACTTCTAGGTAACCTGCCAGTTCATCTTCAGTCGGTTCTCGTTTAAATTTTCCCCGTAAAAAAGCATAAGCTGTTTCTATACTTTTTGCTTTAGCTATCATGCTACGAGGCAACCAGCTCATTTTGCGCAAATTGTCCAACATAGCTCCCTGTACCCTCAAAGCAACATAATTTTTTTGCGGCCCTTTAGCAGGATTATATTTATCCAAGGCATCAAGAAGCCCCAATATGCCACTCCCCACTAGGTCATCTCTATCTATGTGAGACGGCAGACCCATAGCCAACCTAGCGGCCATACGTTTTACCAACGGCAAAAACCTTTCAATAGTCTCATCTCTATTTTCATTTTGCTGATACATAGCACTTTTCCCCATTCTCAATTCTCAATTCTCAATTCTCAA
>CAZLTH010000065.1:1558-8826 GCA_964562355.1 uncultured Syntrophomonadaceae bacterium
ATTCTCAATTCTCAATTCTCAATTCTCAACAACCCTAACGAACTTTTTTACGCATGGAAGCGAAAATAAAGTTTATTACCTTATCGCGTGCTGTTTCTCTTATTTCCACAAACTCCATACTGTAAGTATGCTTCCCCCTGCGATCCTCCGGAGGTTTCACACGTACTATACACCCTATAGTTTCAACTATAGTTTGCTGTTTTCCTTTTACATCTTTCAGAAACAATCGGACCCTTAAAACAGCACCATGTGTCAGCTTTTCGCCGGTAGCAAATTTTATACCCCCACCGCCAATATCTAAAGTGGAAGCCTTACTAACAGTATCAGATGCCAAATTTTTTCTGAGCTCTGCTGTTTTTTCCTGCTGAAGTAACTCTTCTTTTTCTATGGGCAAAAGACTATATTCCATTTCTGTAAATACAGGTAAACGATAGTAGTTGCGCCGCTGTGTGCGAAAAAAACGCTCCGGTTTTTTCAACACAAGCAACCGCAGGTTACCACTACGCACCCTACCTAAAACAGGGGTTTCAAAGTTATAAAAACTGTTTTTTACTACCAAACGCCCCCTGATATTTTCACCCTCCCGAGGCAGAAAATAGCTCCCCCTACTTACTGGCACAGCTACAGAAAAGGTCTCCGGTGAAAGGTCTTGCACAATAGTCTTATAATAAATATCTTCCTCTAATGCGGCTATCTCCAAGTTTTGATTAATGCGAAAAGAAGGTTTTTCCGGCATAATTACAATCCCCTTTAAGAAAAAAATCTGGCGATTTTATTAAAGAAGCCTTGTTTACCCCTTTCATGGCGATTTGAATCGTTAGAATTTAACAACAAACTATCGGCCATCTTGTCGATACAGCCTGCCGCCTTGCTGCTAGGATAAGCCAGAACAAATGGATACTGTTCACGCACTGCTCTAGCTACCATCTTGTCAAATAAAATATATCCTAAATAATCTACCTTCAACTGTAAAAACTTCTCTGAAACACGACAAAACCGCAGGGCTACTTCCCTGCCTTCCTTGGGAGTAGCGGCTTGATTAATAACCAACTTAACTTGACTTTGCAGATTATATTTACTTATAATCTTGGTTATACCATAAGCATCGGTAATAGCAGTAGGTTCTGGCGTAGCAATAAGAAGTACTTCCTGGGCCGCAGCAATAAACCCCAAAACAGTCTTAGAGAGCCCGGCACCAGTATCAATAAGAAGAATGTCTGCCTCTGTTTCCAGCTCTATAAGCTGGCTCAATAACTGACGTCGCTTTATGTCTTCCAAGTTGGTCAGTTCTAAAAAACCTGTTCCCCCGGGAACGATCTTTAAACCTAAAGGTCCATTTATTATTATATCGACTAAATTTTTCGTACCATTAACCACATCATAAAGACTAAAGCGTGGTACCTCGCCTAAAATGATGTCTATATTAGCCATGCCAAAATCAGCATCAAAGATAACAATATTTTTATTCTTGCGAGCTAGGGCCAATCCCAAATTAACTGCGATATTAGACTTGCCCACTCCTCCCTTACCACTAGTTATAGTAATAATACGGGTTTTATGAGCAAGATTACCGCCACTAACTGCTTTTTTCTGTTTTTCAGCCATATCTCTCAGTTTCTGAGCCTGATCGCTCATCCCTGAACCACTCCCAATATTTTGCCGACCAGTTTTCCAGCATCGGCAATTTCAATGTCTTCGGGAACTCTTTGCCCGGCAGTAATATAAGCAATAGGTTTGGAGGTAAAATGGCACACATTCAACAAACCACCACAGGTTTCCGTTTCGTCCAACTTGGTAAAAATTAAATGACTATAATTTAAACGCTTAAACCCTTGTGCAATTGGCTTTAAATCCTGTGACTTAGTGGTAGCACTAATCACAAGAAAAACTACGCCTGAAGGCAACTGGTTCAAATAAGAAGCCGTTTCACTTATTTGCATGGTATTTTTCAAGCTTCTGCCGGCGGTGTCTACCAGAACAATTTCTTTTTTGTGAAACTTTTTTATAGTCTTTTTCATCTCATCCTTAGTTAAAACTACTTCTATGGGAATGCCTGTTATCCCTGCATAAGTTTTCAATTGTTCTACCGCTCCTATACGATATGTATCTACTGTTATAATGGCTACATCCTTTTCTTCTTCAAAGGTGTAGTAAGCAGCTAGCTTGGCCAAGGTAGTAGTTTTGCCCACGCCCGTGGGCCCTACAAAAGTAATATACTTTGTGTGCGGTGAAATACGAGCTGTCAAAAGCATCTCTTTCATTTTCCCAGCAATAAGGGTTACAGCCACTTCAGAAGAAATTTCTTTTCCAGCAGCCTTATTCTGTATGTCCAGCAGCATCTTTCGAGCCAAATTATCATCTATATCATTAGCAGTTAAGAACTTAAACCAAGTGTTGAAAAAAACATCCCCACTCAATTGTCTTTCTTCCTGACTAACTAAAATTTTAGCAACCATGTTTTTTAGCTGATCCAAATCTGCTTCTACCTTGTTTTCTTTCTCTTTTAGACTATCCCTTCTATAATCGGACTGTAAATCAAAAGAATCAATAGCAGCCGTAATTTCAATAATCTTAGGAAGAAAAAATCCCCTAAACCCTTTCCGGCGACATTTTCTGCTTTCAATAATCATCGCTTCCGGTCCAAGTTCTCTCTTAATCTGAGCCAGACCCTCTTTCATACTATCAACCCTGTATTTTTTTATTTTCATAAATTCTCCCCTCCAACCGCTCCCACCGCTTCCACATCTATCCCTGGTACAATTTCATTGAAAGAGAGAACTACTACTTGGGGTAATGCTCTCTCTAAAAGTCTTCTTAAAGGCAAACGAATGCGAGGAGACACCAGAAGCAAAGGTAACTGCTCCTTGAACATCGTTTTTTCTACTTGGCTAGCTAAATTGCTAAAAAGTTTCTGGGTCTGAGCCGGACTTAAGACGGGATAAGTTCCTTGTGGTGATGCCTGGAGAGAATCGGCAATCTGCTGTTCCAACTCAGGGTCAAGTGTTATTGCCAGTAGTTTATTATTTTCAGCAATATAGAGAGAGCATATAGTACGGGAAAGACCCTGGCGTACCATCTCGGTCAAGTAATCTGTTTCTTTACTACTACTGGCATTATCAGCCAGAATCTCCAAAATAGTAACCATATCTCGCACAGGGACTCTTTCCCGTAAAAGGTTTTGTAATACTTTTTGCACCTCTCCTATAGACAACATGTCCGGAATAAGCTCATCTACTACAGCCGGTTGGTTCTCTTTCACCGTGTCTACCAACTTTTTAACTTCTTGCCGCCCTAAAAGTTCATGAGCATGAGTTCTAATTATCTCCGTCAGATGGGTAACCAAAACAGTAGGAGCATCCACAACAGTATAGCCAGCCATCTCAGCCTCTTCTTTTTTTTCTAGCGTTACCCAGATAGCCGGCAATCCAAAGGTTGGCTCTGTCGTTGAAACTCCTTGGACTTCCTTTTCTACTCCACCCGGATCCATAGCCAAGTAGTGCCCAGCCATCAACTCTCCTGAACCAATAACGTTACCCTTAAGTTTAAGCACATAACTATTAGGTGCTAGTTGGAGGTTATCCCGAATACGAATTGGCTGCACAATCAAGCCCATTTCCAGAGCACTTTGGCGCCTGACCGCCGTAATCCTCTCTAAAAGATCCTCTCCCTCCTGCTCTTCAGTAAGAACAAGGAGATTGTAACCCAACTCCAGCTCCATGAGATCAACGGAAATTAAAGACAAAAAATCCTTAGGCCGAACTTCTGCCTTCCCTACTGCCAATTCTTGTTGCGCCTTTTCTGTGACTGCACGCTGTTTCTCTTCCTTGTAAAGAAAGTAAGCAGCAGAGCCAGTACCCAGAGACAAAACAAAAAAAGGCAAAAAGGGTAACCCCGGAACAACTCCTAACAAAAGTACTATACCCGAAGTTATAGCTATAATTTTAGGGAATCCGAACAACTGCTCAGACAACTCCTCGCCCAAGCTTCGCTTATTACTGGAACGGGTAACTAATATACCGGCTCCGGTAGATATCAATAGAGCAGGGACTTGTGATACCAGTCCATCCCCTATTGTCAAAAGAGCATAAATCTGGATAGCCTCCTCAATAGGGAGCCCCCGCTGTATCACTCCTATCGCTAAACCACCCAGTATGTTGATTATCACTATAACTATACCAGCAATGGCATCTCCTCGTACAAATTTGCTAGCACCATCCATAGACCCATAAAAATCCGCCTCTTGCTGTAAATATTTTCGCCTGCTTCTAGCCGTTTCCTCGTCCATAAGACCAGAGTTAAAATCAGCGTCAATACTCATCTGCTTACCGGGCATAGCATCCAGCGTAAAACGAGCCGCCACTTCGGCTACCCGACCAGCACCACTGGTGATAACTATAAACTGAATTACAGTAATAATTATGAAGATAACAAATCCTACTACATAGTTCCCTCCAACTACAAAATCACCAAAAGCAGCTATAACCTCTCCCGCTGCCCCGGCTCCCTCTGCCCCATCACGCAATATCAGACGAGTGGAAGAAACATTCAAGGACAACCTGAATAAAGTAGCTACCAAGAGTAAAGAAGGGAAAACAGAAAACTGCAAGGTTTCTGTGGTAAACATAGTTAAAAGTAAAATCACCAGGGACAAAGTGATGCTTAGTGTCAGAAGTATATCCAATAAAAAAGAAGGTATGGGGATAATAATAATCATGATAATAGCAACTATAGCTAGAGCTGCTAAAACGTCGGTGTTGTCAGTCAGAGATTTGAGCAAACTCTGTCCCCTATTAGAAAATGATGCCATGATTACCCTATCCTTTCCATACTTCTGTGGGTTAAAAACTAATATTTGCAGACAAACACATATCAGTTATCAGTTTACAGTTTACAGTTTACAGTTTACAGTTTACAGGGGTTACGAAGGTTCTGGGTTCTGGGGTTAGGGCTAGTTATACTCACTAAGGAATGACTAAAAAATAATCTCCATATTTTAGCCGTGCCTGTCACCCCATTCGACTACGCTCAGGGCAAGCTCTGAGCGAGCTTGCGAGTCGAATGGGTCTCTTGTCTCAAATTATACTACTATGTGTCTTTGTACAAGTTGTTTTTTAGTCATTACTAAGCTCATAAATTTGTATTTCTTGTTGCCTGAATTTTAACGATGTGCAACCAAACAAATACCGTCCGTACTCATCAAAGGGATCATCCAATCCCTGATAACTGGTAACTGACAACTGTCAACTGGTCTCAACTCTTCTTCTTATTAACCTCGTAGACCATAGCTAAAATCTCTGCCACTGCCTGATAAAGATCTACCGGCACTTCTTCCTCTATCTCCACATGCTGGTAAAGAAACCTGGCTACAGGTCTGTTTTCTACAATAGGAACACTATGCTCCTTGGCTAATGCTTTAATGCGAGCTGCTATTAAAGCAGACCCTTTTGCCACAACTTTAGGCGCAGGGGACTCGGCCTCCTCGTACTTCAAAGCCACCGCTAGTTCCGTGGGGTTTGTTATTACCACCGTTGCCTGGGGAACTTCCTGCATCATGCGTTGGCTAGCCATGGCACGCTGCTTTTCTCGCAGTTTTGACCGAATCAGAGGATCACCTTCCATCTGTTTAAACTCTTCCTTTACTTCCTGCTTGGTCATGCGCATGCTTTTCATAAACTCATGTCGCTGGTATAGGTAGTCCATAATCGCTAAAGAAATAAGTACAATAGCAACTCTGAGTGTCAAACTATAAACCTCCTGACTGAACCTGAAAAAAAAATCTCCCGGCACAGTATATAGGAAAGTTGGAAAATACGTAAAGCGAGCTCGCATGAAAAGGTAGACAATCAATCCTACTAAAAAAATCTTTAGCACTACCTTGACAAATTCAAAGAGTGCCCTAGTGGAGACTATTTTCTTGAAACCTTCCAAAGGGTTCAACCTATTCAATTGAGGAGAGATACTCTCCCCTGAAAGAATAAAGCCTACCTGTACATAATTAATAAGTAAACCTGCTAACAAAACAATAACAAAGATTGGGGACATCAAACGTAAAAACTCCATTATAGTTTTGATAGTGATTGCTGAAAAATTAGCAGGAGAAACAGTCTGCAAGAGCCAATCCTCTAGAAATCCCCGTAACATACTCACATGCCAACGAAAGATAACTTCACCAAACAACATCAAGAGGAAAAGCACTGCCAAGAGGTTAACGGCAGAAACCAACTCTGTGCTTTTTACTACCTGTCCTTTTCTTCTGGCTTCCCTTAATCGGTGGGGCGTTGGTTGTTCTGTTTTTTCTCCCTGATTATTAGCAGCGCTCATGTTAAACTCACCATAATCCTTACAAGATCATTATAAAGGTCTTTAAAGATATCTTCCAATACCGGTCCTAGAAAAGGCAGTGTCAAATAGACGGCTATAAGCCCTAAAGAAATTTTTAAAGGTAACCCAACAATAAAAACCTGCAACTGAGGAACTGTTTTGGAAACAAGTCCCAGAGAAATATCTGTAATCACAACTACAACTATCACCGGGGCAGCTATCTGAAAAGCCAAGGCAAAGACACCGTAAAACATCTCCGCCAGAAGAAAAATAGAGGCATCCGTAAAAAACCTGCCGCCACCTACGGGAATAAGTTCATAGCTTTTGCTCAAAGCCAAAAAAAGGTGGTGGTGACCATTTATAGTAAGATAATAGACTAACGCCAACAGATAATATAGTTGTCCCATTAAGGTAGCCGGGCTACCCAACTGAGGATCAAAAATACTAGCCATCTGCAAACCCATCATCATATCAATCATTTGACCTGCCATCCTAAAAAGGGAAAAAAACAGCAATACGACAAACCCTAAACCTAAGCCAATAAGAGCTTCGTACGCCAGATAGAAAATAAACTCTAAATTCCCAGCAGGGAGAAACTCCACTTCGAAAGAAGCACTTAAAAAAATAAGGTAAGAGACTGTAAGTCCAAAAAAAACCTTTAAGAGCTGCGGTATCCCTCGGTAGCTGATAAAAGGAAGTGTAACAAAAAAACTGGTCACCCGGGTAAAGATCAGCAAAAATAGTAACCAGTAACTTAAGTCTGCCATGTCTCCCTCCTGACATAAGTTTACAGTTTGAATTTTTTAGGATACCATCAACTTTTAACAACATAAGGTAAAGAGATAAAAAGATAAAGAGACGAAAAGACTAAAAGGGGTTACGGGGTTACGGGGTTACGAGGTTACGGGGTTACGGGGTTTTCCTACCTCTTAACCCTTTGATCTTTT
>CAZLTH010000066.1:0-8415 GCA_964562355.1 uncultured Syntrophomonadaceae bacterium
TTTACTCTAAAAACAAAATCTATCTGTTTTTTGAGTGATGTTTGCACTTCACTCAAGCTAACATCATCATAGAGATATATCATTAAGGAGATGCAGAATATAGAAAAAAGTATTTGAGCAGATTCATCAACTTCAAACTCTGCAGGCAACTTTTCTTTTTCTACTAGAGATAGAATTACTTTTCTTAAAGTTTTGATAGATTCATAATCCCACTGCATCAATTTAGTTCTTATAGATTTACGGTCAGTTGTATTTCCAAAAAAAACTGCCAGAGCCTCTCTCATTATTTCTTTTTTCACATTTGAAAATAAAGTCAAGTATCTATTGAAAAATTTAAAAATTATTTGCGAAACATTTTCTTTGTCATTGGAAACTACTAGACTTGTCTTTATAAAAGGTATCCGAAAAATATCACTCATTACTTGTATATATAAGTCTGCTTTTGAATAAAAGTAGTTATACATTGTACCTACTCCAATTCCAGCTTCTTTTGAAATCATAACAATCGTGGTTTTATCGTACCCATGCTGAAAAAAAACTTCCTTAGCACTTTTAATTATTTCCTCTTTACACTTTTCTTTCTTTTTCTCTCTTAATCCTGCCATAAAAACTCCTATTTTGTAATTAACTCATGAGGCAAACAACTTATATTTTCATATATACTACCAAATGCAACTAACTTACCTTTTATCAGTTGCCAGTTATCAGTTATCGGTTGTTGTGTCAGTGTTATATAGTGCACTGAAAAAACTGTAAACCGTAAACTGTAAACTGACACCTGCCATCGACTTCTAGTTTCTGAATACTTGCTGATAATATAAGCTGATTGCCTTTAGTAGCATCCTTATTAATATTATAGTTTTCTCTCTGCTTACTGTCAACTTGGAAAATTTTTCTGAAAAAAAATCCTTGACTTATTAATTATCAAGCCATATACTAATAATATGAACTCATTCATGTTTTCTGATTAAATTTTATATTAGCGGAGGTGATGTTTTGAAAGTTATTACCAGTAATTCCCTAACAAAGTACTATGGCAAAGCGAGAGGAATTGAAAACGTCAATTTTGAGGTTTATGAATCTGATATTTTTGGATTCATAGGACCTAATGGTGCAGGTAAGTCAACTACAATCAGAACTCTTCTAAATATTATTTTCCCCACAGGTGGCAGTGCTGAAATCTTTGGTAAAGATATCGTTAAACACTCCCTAGAAATCAGAAAAAAAGTTGGCTATGTGCCTTCTGAAGTTTATTATTATGATTATATGAAAGCGTCAGAGCTCTTCGCATATTCAGCCAAGTTCTACGGCATTACAAACACAGTCCGAACAAAAGAGTTTGCTCAAAGACTTGAGCTGGATCTAAACAAAAAAATCGGGGAACTTTCGCATGGTAACAAGAAAAAAGTCAGCATAATTCAGGCTTTAATTCATGAACCAAGTTTGCTGATTTTAGATGAACCAACAGGTGGACTTGATCCCCTAATCCAAACTGTCTTTTTTGACATTATCAGGGAAGAAAACAGCAAGGGGACAACGGTATTCTTCTCCTCGCATGTTTTATCGGAAGTACAGAAGCTCTGCAATAGAGTTGCCATTATCAAAGATGGCTCTATTGTAAAAACTTCATCTATTAGTGATCTCATAGATGATAGCTTCAAAAACGTTAAGATTGAATTAAGCAGTGATGTTCCGGCTGATTTTACCTCAGATATAGCAGGAATAGTTAATAAAAATATTAGTGGCAACTCTATAAGTCTCTTGTACAATGGGGATATCAACCTCTTAGTTGCCAAACTCGCTAAGTTCAATCTAGCTAATTTGAATATTGAAGAACCATCTCTTGATGAAATTTTCCTGCATTATTACAAATAAGGAGGATGTCTGATAATGTTAAATCTTTATTACCATGAAATAAAAAGAAACTGGCGGAGTCTTCTGGTCTGGGCAGTTTCTATTGCTATATTAATGGCACTAGTAATGTCCATGTTTCCTGCTATTGCTGAGGACAGAGAAGGGTTGACCCAGACAATTAAAGCTTTAATGCCGGAGCAACTTATGGAAGCTTTCGGTCTTATGGATGTTGATATAACTACTATACTGGGTTTCTATACGCTGGATCCCTATATAATGGTTGTTTTAATGGGTAGTATCTATGCTTTTCTTTTGGCTGCAGGACTTTTAACCAAGGAAGAAAACGATAAAACAATCGAGTTTTTACTCTGCAAACCAATAACTCGACAAGAGATAATTTCTGCTAAGCTACTTGCTCTTTTAAGCAATATCCTCGTTTTCAACCTGTTAATCAGCCTAACAGTGGTGATATTGTTTGAAATTTTTGCTAACGGCGACTATGATGTAACTGTCTTGAGTCTATTACTGATAGGACCCTTCCTAGCCAGTGTTACTTTTGCTTCCATAGGCTTTTTATTAGCAGCAGGACTAAAAAAAAGTAAGGCAATTATGCCCCTAGGCTTAGGTATAATCATCGGTACCTTCTTTCTGAATAAAATCTCCAATGTCTCAGAAAGACTGGAGTTTCTACAGTATATATCCCCATTTGAATATGTAGATCCAACCGATATTTATTTAAGTGGAGCTTTTAATAATACTTATCTATTTCTTATGGCACTCATTGTCTTTGCTTCTATTTCTGCCTCCTATGTTTTGTATGGCAAGAAAGATATGTTAGTCGGTTGACAGTTAACAGATAAAGAGGTTAAGAGACGAAGAGACAAAAAGGGGTTACGAAGTTACGAGAGTTTCCTCTCTTCCTCCTCTCTTCACCTTTTGGTCTTTTTACCTCTTAACCTCGGATACCTAGTCCAAAACTTCTTTAGTAGAGGGAATTCCTTTAACCCGAGGGTGCAGGGCGCAGGCTTCCGAGAGTGCCCGCCCTAAACCTTTAAAAAGGGCTTCTATTAGGTGGTGATTATTTTGACCGGTTAGCTTCTTTACATGCAGATTAAATCTACCACTGTTGCTGAAGGCGCTCAAAAATTCAGCCACCAACTCTGTGTCAAAGGAGCCTACTTTTTCAACTGTCAAGGGAAAATCTAAAGCTAACCAAGGACGTCCCGATAAATCTATTGCTACCAAAACAAGAGCGTCATCCATTGGTAAAATTACAGAACCATAACGAGCTATACCCTCTTTTTCTCCTAGGGCTTGTCGCAAGGCTTCCCCTAGGCAAAGCCCCAAATCTTCTACAGTGTGATGCCCATCAACTTCTAGGTCTCCCTTGGCCTTAATAGCTAAATCAAAAAAACCGTGGCGAGCAAACAATGTTAGCATATGCTCTAAAAAAGGAATACCTGTCTCAATCGTTGACTTTCCTTCTCCATCCAGAACAAAGTTCAGCTCAATTGACGTTTCTTTTGTTTTTCTAGTGACTAAAGATTCTCTTTTTGACATTACTTTTCTCCCCTGTCCAAAAAATAATTCAATCCGCAATTTTCCCATTGACCACTTTCCCCAAAATACTCATCAACTCCTGCACCTGGGCTGATTTTATCTGATAACTGCTTTGGTTAGCTACTAAACGACTGCTGATAGAAACTATCTCTTCTACTTCCACCAGACCATTTTCTTGCAAAGTTTTTCCTGTTGATACCAAGTCCACTATGGCATCAGCAAGATTAAGAAGTGGTGCTAGTTCCACAGAGCCATGTAACTTGATAACTTCTACCTGTTTCCCCTGTTCCTGAAAAAAGTTTTCTGTAATAGAAGGGTATTTGGTAGCTACAAAGGAAATAGGTTCTCCTATGTCCTTTTGGTAACGAGCAACTACCAAGCGACAAAAGCCTATTTTCAAGTCTAGTAATTCATAAAGATCTCTGTTTTGCTCCAAAAGAACATCTTTTCCCACTATTCCTAAATCTGCTACCCCATACTCCACATAAGTAGGAACATCTGTGGGTTTAGCCATAATATAATTAATCCCAGCTTCTTTATCTTCAAGAACCAGCTTTCTTTTTCCTTCTTTTATTACTTGGGTATTAAGACCTGCTTTTTCCAAAAGCTCCATGGTAGGAAAAAGAATGCGTCCTTTTGCCAAGGCTATAGTTAGTACCGACATCGATTTTTCTCCTCCTCACTCTGCTGGTGTATGGTTTATGCCTACTAAATAATTTCAGTTACTTGCCTGTTTTCTTCCACATAAACAAGCTTTTCTGCTTGATGTACTCTGGCGTAATTTCTGGCTTCTTCTAGACTCATGCTTTTAAATGCCATTTCTATAATGCTACCGTTTTTGCGCAAAGAAATTGCTAGGTGATGAGCTTGATTTAATGCCTCAGTAGCAAAAGCCACCAGAGTTTTAGGAACTATACTTTCTCTTTTGGTACGAGAAAGAAGAAATAAGATATTATCTATATTCAAGGCAAAACCTACTGCCGGCAAACTGCAACCAAAAAAATCCAGAAGACGGTCATAGCGCCCGCCGCCACAGACGGCAGAACCAAGATTGCTGGTATAACCTTCAAAAATAACCCCAGTATAATAATCCAGACCTCTTACCAATCCCAGATCTACCATCACCCGGTCGTCTACTCCCAGACACTCTAACAAATATAAAATTTCTGTCATTTTCTGAAGGCAAGGAAAATCCTTTGAAAAAAACTGTCTCGCCTCTTCCAAGACTTCCTTCCCTCCTTTAAGCGTTGGAATAGCCAGAATCTCCTGCTTGACTTCCCGACTCAAACTGATTTCGTCTACATATTTTTCCAGAGCAACAAAATCCTTTTGGTTGAAAATCTTTTTTATATTTTCTTGCTCCTTTGACCCTATATCCAACTGACTCAAATAGGTATTTAAAAATTCTAGGTTACCCAGACATATTTTAACTTCTTTGATTCCTAGGACTTCCAGTGAATAAATTGCCAGAGCTATGATTTCGGTATCAGCCCCAGGAGCGGCCTCGCCTAAAAGCTCTGTGCCAGCCTGAAAAAACTCCCTTTGCCGTCCAGTTTTAGAAGATATATAGCGAAAAACGTTTCCCAAATAAAAAAGACGTAAAGGTAAAGGTTCTTGCTGCATATGGGTAGCAACTATACGTGCCAGCGGTAAGGTCAAATCAGGTCGTAAAACAAGTGTACGTCCTCTGCCATCTGGGAAACAATGCAACTCCTCCTCAAAATTTGACTTCATGCCGGCTGTAAATATATCACTAAATTCTACCGTAGGAGGAACAACCTCTTTATATCCCCAAGCAGAAAATTGTTTGCTTAAAATTTCTTCACAATGACGTTTAAGAGCTGCCTTTTCAGGCAAAAGGTCTTTAACTCCCTCCGGTTTTTTTAAAAAGCGTGTTGCTGTATTCATTCTGCTATCCCCTCCAATTAGTTATTATCGGTTTACAGTTTACAGTTTACAGGGGTTGGGGTAATGGTGGGAGTGCGAATTATTGACTGATAACTGATATGCGTTTGCTGATGGATGTTAGTTTTTGACCTACATCAGTATATTTGAGGCAAATAAAAAGACTTTAGCTCATTAAAGCAGTAAAGCATGCGACATCATCTTAGCATAAATCGACTCACTGGTCAATAGCTCAAAAAGTACTTAAAAGGTAGCAAACTGTCCAACATCCAACTTCTCGCTTTTCACTTTTCACTTTTCGCTTCTCACTTATTTTCCTCCCAGAGTTAACAAGTCTCGCACTGCTATTTTCGACTCAGAGATAAGACCTTCGCCATATTTTGCACCAACTATTGCTCCAAAAAATTGATCACGCCCGCGTACGTAGCCTATCAAACGTTGCAGAGTCATAGCGGTCTTTACTTTCTTATCCTTGGAAAAAGAAAACTGGCTCTTATG
Source organism: uncultured Syntrophomonadaceae bacterium (assembly GCA_964562355.1). Lineage (GTDB taxonomy): Bacteria > Bacillota > Dethiobacteria > PWVN01 > PWVN01 > CAZLTH01. The sequence goes on from CAZLTH010000066.1 coordinate 5,818, forward strand.
ACAGGCAATAGCCTGCCATTTTTTTTTCGCAGAACTGCTTATATCCACTACCAAAGAAGGCTCTTTCGTCTGCCCTAAAAAATAATAGAAGATTTGCTGTGGTCGATGGGGCTTCCCACTAACAGGAAACTTTTTTAATCCTGCCAGATAAGACGCTTCTTGTACCAATAAAGAGGCATATTTATGGTCCGGATGATAATCTCTGTAAAAAGGTGCAAGTACTATTTTAGGTCTATATTTTCGCATAACTCCTACAACTTTATTTATAGCTTCCTGATTAGGTCTGAGATAAGCATCAGGCAAAGCCGTATTTTCTCGTATCTCTATTCCTAACACACGAGCACCTGCCAAGCTCTCTCGTGCCCTTATTTCTACTGTCCCGGTGCTGGCCATTTCTCCGCGCGTAAGGTCTATAATACCACAGCGATATCCTTTCTCAACATGCAAAGCCAAGGTCCCAGCAATTCCTATTTCCACATCATCAGGATGAGCTCCAAAAGCAAGAATATCCAACACAGGTTTCACTCTCCTTTTTCCCTTCATTTCTCAATCACTAAATATTATAGACATGATGCCCCTCTCCCATGGGAAAATCATCTAAAAGCTTTTCCCGCAAATCAGGACCATATTTGATTAAATAAAAGAAAATATTATATACCTGTTCTTGTAGATGCCCCCCCGGTAAACAGGCTTCCTCTATTTGGTGAAAATGATGGGATGACAAACGATATTTTTTCCTTAAAGCCTGTTCTGCTTTATGCTTTAAATAATTTATTTCCTTTAAAACTCTCTTTAAATTGGTTTCCGTCAGAGCTGATAATTTATCATCAATAGGACTCAAGCTTTCTTGCAAAGTTTGGTATTCTGTGCAAACTCTGCTTTCTAGGGAAAGAAAAAGTTTTTCTATTTCCACACCATCTTTTTCTGCCAGGTATTTTCCTAGAGCTTCCCTAGATTGAAAAATATCAGACTCAGTAAGAGAATATTTATTGATGTAGGTAGCTAAACGTGGCTCTATAAAGGTAAGTGATGGTCGAGGGTATAAAAGGGGCGATTTTAAATCAAAAAAAGAGAAAAGAGATTCCATTTGGGCAAAATAGGCAAATTCTCCCGGTCCAGCTACATAAAAAAGTACCGGCAAGAAAACCTCCTGCAGCAAGGGACGAGTTAAAACACCGGGACTGTAATTTTCAGGGTTTTTTAGCATTTTCTCCGTAACCTCTGCAACCGTACCGATTTTCTCTCCGCGTCGGGTTGCTATCTGAGAACCCCGGTTAAAAAGAGCAGCTCGCCCATCCTCTAAATGAGCGAAAAAGCTTAATTGGTCCTTTCCCCTGTTTACCTGTAAAGGATATCCCCTATTTGCAAGATTTTTTTCTCTAGCGTCTAATATTTTATTTACTGCCAACCCTTGGGCACACAAAGAAGCCAAAAGAGGAGCCGCCAAAGATCTTACCCGGGGCAAAAAAGGGTTAAAAAAAATTAAGCCGGTACCCTTAAATAACCAAGCCATCAGGTGCCCAAACCATCCTGTATAGGTGCTACTTTCCTCTATTCCACGTGTAATAACCCCTATAATTTCTTCTTTAAATTCTGTAGCAGGAGTAAAATCGGTTATTTTTTTTACCATATCAAAAGCAGCTTTTTTGTCCAAAGAAATATGCTCTAACGGTCTTCCCTCATCTTTACTCTGCAGTTCCAGTTTGTAGTGCTTATTGTCTTGCCCTAAAACTGTTAGATGATTTATCTCTTGAAAATCATGGTCTTCCGTTGCTATCCAAAAAACAGGGACCGCAACTATCCCCTTCTCTTGGGATAATTTACGTGCCAGTTTTACTGTTGCCATAGCTTTATAAAGTGTATACAAGGGACCCGTAAGGATACCAGCCTGCTGCCCGGTAACCACGGCCACAGTCTCAGGCTGCTGCAAAACCTCGATATTTTTCAGGGTCTCTTCTGATACCCCAAGAGAGCGATTATATGCATATAAATCCTTTACTAGGAGATCCCTCTTTTTAGCATCAAAATTTTCATAGAGCCAATTTTTTTTGGTATGGCAATCCGCCTGGCTTTTATAATGAAAAGCAAAAATATCTTTTATCTTTTTACTTTCAGACAAATAATCTAAATAGATAGCAGGATAAAAAGTCTTTTCTTGTTCCTTATTCAATATCACAACACCTCTTTTTTATCTAACTTTTTCCAGCAACTCAAAAAAACCCGGGAAAGATATATCTACACATTCTTTATTATCCAGCACTATCTCTTCCTCTGTTAATAATCCGGCTACCTGTAAAGCCATGGCCATACGATGATCACCATAAGTTTTAACTTTAGCACCTCGCAAACTATGGCCACCTTCAATTATCATCCCATCAGGAAGTTCTTGCACAGGCACTCCTATTTTTTTCAGTTCAGTGGCAATTGCTTTTATTCTATCTGTTTCTTTCACTCTGAGTTCAGCTGCATCTTTAATCACCGTGGTTCCTTCAGCAAAGGCTGCTGCCACAGCCAGAACAGGAATCTCATCTATAAGACGCGGGATAATCTTCCCAGAAATTTCTGTGCCCTTCAAATGCGATTCTTTAATTAAAATAT
>CAZLTH010000067.1:0-8382 GCA_964562355.1 uncultured Syntrophomonadaceae bacterium
GCTAATTCTTTTTCATGCAATTTTAACTGTGCCTGTTTTTCCATCTCCTCCTTATACTCCAAAACTTTTTGTAACCTGAATTGAAATCTTTCTATCAAGGTGCAAGCAACTCCTCAAGTAAAGATATAGTTTTTTCGTAGGGTACTTTCTCTCCTATACCCTGACGCAAAAAAGAATTTATCTTGCCTATAAACTTTTTAGCTTCATCTATCCTAGGGTCACTCCCATCAACATACGCACCAATATTGATTAAATCCTCCGACTCTCTATAAACAGCCAACAAATCCCTTACTTTCCCTGCCAGTCCCTGCTGTTCCTGCGAGGTAACATCCGTCATCAGCCGACTGATGCTTTCCAGCACATCTATAGCAGGAAAATGATTTCTGGCAGCTAAAGACCGCGACAGCACTATATGTCCATCTAAAATACTTCGAATGGCGTCGGCGACAGGTTCGTTGAAATCATCACCTTCCACTAGAACAGTATAAAACCCGGTAACAGACCCTTCTCCGACTTTACCCGCCCTCTCTAAGATTCGGGGCAACAAGGCAAAAACAGAAGGGGTATACCCCTTGGTCGCCGGAGGTTCGCCAATAGCCAAGCCTACCTCTCTCTGGGCCATAGCCAGCCGGGTAACAGAATCCATCATCAAAAGCACCTTTAGACCCTGTTCTCTAAAATAACCGGCAATAGCAGCTGTAGTTAACGCTCCCTTAATCCTTACCAGTGCCGGTTGGTCAGAAGTAACAACTACAACCACAGAGCGTCGCAGCCCTTCTTCTCCCAAATCTCTCTCTAAAAACTCGCCTACTTCACGACCTCGCTCTCCAATCAAGCCAATAACATTAACATCTGCTTCACTATGGCGAGCTAGCATGCCCAAAAGAGTACTTTTGCCAACACCACTGCCGGAAAAGATACCTATTCTCTGCCCCTCGCCGCAAGTCAAAAAAGCATCTATAGCCTTAATTCCCGTTGGCAATATTTGACGGATAAGGGTTCGTTTAAGAGGATTAACCGGTGGAGTATCTGCCGGTCTGCGTTCCAAACTGAGCGGCAATGCGCCCCCGGCAAGCGGTTTCCCCAACCCATCCAGAACCCTGCCTAAAAGCTCCTTGCCTAAAGCTACAGAAAAAGCACTTCCCGTAGGAACCACCGGACTCCCGGGAGCGAGACCCCTTAATTCGCCTAAAGGCATAGTCAGAACCGTATCGTCACGAAAACCAACCACTTCTACTGGTACAGGTTCAGAGTCACTGCTATGAATATGGCAAATCTCACCTAAAGGCACCCTGATTCCTTTTACTTCTATAGTCAATCCAACCACCTGAGTCACTTTACCGATAGTCCTCAGAGCCGAAACATTCTGTAGCAGATGAAAATACTTATCCCATTTAATCTCCGACATTTCTCTCTTCACCTTTTCACCTTTTCACCTCTTCATTAGATTCCTCTTCTTGAAAAATTTGCAAACTGGTAGCAGTAAGGGTATCTTTAACCAAATCAAACCTCTCTTGCAAGAAAGATTCTACCAAACTGTATTGACCGTAAGCACGACAGCTGCCCAAGGGTATTTCGTCATCAGGTAAAAACTTTATGCCAGCATCCTCGGTCAAAAAAGTTCTGAAAAAATCCTTATTTTGTCGGCATGCTTTTATATCACTAGGGTTCACCTTGACCAGAACTTTTTCCTCTCCGGCTAAAAGTATCATTATCTCCGCTACTATATCCACAATTAATTTTTTTTCTGTCTTCAACTTAACGTGTAGAAGAGTTTGGGCTACCTGCAATGACAGCTCTACAACCTGCGGTTCAGCAGATTTAATAATCATCTTTCTCAATCTGCCGGCTTCCAACAGAATTTCTTCAGCCTCTGCAAGCAATATCTCTCTTTCCTCCTCTATAGAAACCATGCCCTCCTTCTTCCCCTGGTTAAAGCCTTCACTATAGGCGTCTTCTTGCAATTTTAGAGCTTTTCTTTTAGCTTCTTCTAGCATATTTAAAGCTTCACTTTTGGCTTTTTTTAAAAGTTCTGCCGGATTTGTCGGCAAAACGGTTTCTTCCTTCCCCACTTCCTTTTTGCCTTCTTCCGACAAAAGCACTAGCGGCATCTGGTATGCGCCAGACTCCCTAGTACAGAGAGCTTTATGAATTTTAGTCAATGATAGTATCCTCCCCGCCACGGGCCAAAATAATCTCACCGGCTTCGTCCAGACGACGAATAACGCCTACTACTCGCTGCTGTGCTTCTTCCACATCCTTTAATCTGACAGGACCCATAAACTCTATGTCCTCCCTTAACATTTCGGCACCCCGTTTAGAAACATTTTTAAAGATACGACTACTGACTTCTTCGCTGACTCCTTTCAAGGCAAGAGCTAAATCTTTAGTATCAATTTCTCGCATAACTCGCTGAATAACACTATCATCTAAAGTGACAATATCTTCAAAAATAAACATTCTTTTGCGAATTTCTTCGACTAGTTCAGCATCCTGGGTTTCTAATTCTTCTAGTATCAGTTTTTCTGTCAAACGATCTACTTGGTTTAAAATATCTACCAGCGAAGAAATACCTCCTGCCACAGCATAGTCCTGTAGCATCATAGCATTTAGCCTATCCTCTAAAACTTTCTCTACTCCCGTTAATACTTCCGGAGAGATACGTTCCATAACTGCCACTCGTCTAGCTATTTCGGTTTGCAGCTCTGCCGGAAGGGCAGAAAGAACTACGGCTGCTTGATCAGGTGGGAGGTGAGAGAGTATTAAAGCAATTGTCTGGGGATGTTCCTGCCCGATAATGTTCGCCAGCTGGCGTGGGTCAACTTTTTTGGCAAAACTAAAAGGTTTTATTTGAGCACTTTCTTTAAGCTTTTTCATGATTAAATTTGCTTTCTGGTTGCCCAAAGTTCTTTCTAAAATCTCTTGGGCATAAGCAATACCACCATCCAACATGTATTGTTGCGCATTCATAAGTAGCGTAAACTCTTCCACTACTTCAATTATAGTCTCATTTTTAACAGCAGTAGTATTGGCTATCTCCATTGTAATACGCTCAATCTCTGTTTCCGTAAAGCCCTTAAGAATTTTGGCTGACAAATCAGGACCAAGGCTCAGCATAAAAATAGCTACTTTTTTAATCCCTTTAAGGTCTTGTTCTCTTTTCAAAATTTACGTCACCTCTAATCCTCTGTCATCCATGTTTTTAGTAAAGAAACAACTGCTTCCGGCTGACTACGAGCAACTTCTTTGACCTGTTTCTGTTTTTTTATCTCTTCAGAAACAGGCACCGCCACTTCAGGAACTTCTTCCATACCTAACCCCACCAACTGCGAACCAGCCCGCCGATTGTATTGGGACTGCTCTTTTAGATAGGCCAGCATTCTACGTGTAATCATTAAAATCAAAAAGAACCCTAAGATCATTCCCAAGGCAGTGAGACCATAGCGGATATAAACATTTATATTTTCCACCCTAGCTGCTTCCTCCATAGCCAGAACTGTTTCATCAAGATGGGTAGTATCAAAATTAACTGCCGCCACATTAATACTATCTCGCCCTTCCATATAACCTACAGCCGTGGCTATCAATTGTTGCATTTCTTCCATTTGACGAGGAGAAAGTATCCCTCGCCTATTATCATATATCACGGAAACAGAGAGAGTATTTATCTCCCCTGGAGCACGTGTAATACGAGTTACTGTTTCCGGTATTTCAAAGTTAGTTATATCCTCCGTTTTTAGATGGGTGGTTTCTCCCTGTCCTAGGGGAATAAAAGGATAGGCTGGAATATTGGTAGCCGTACCGGCTTCACCGACAGGCAGAGTTCCGGTACCTGTAAACTCTTCTCTGAACTGCTGCTGGCTCCGAATAACAGGTTCACCATAAGTAATAATGCTAACTTCTTCAGCATCAAAATCTAAATCCGCACTGACCATAGCTGTCACTGTTCCTGCACCTAACACACGCTCCAACATCCCCTGTAGTCTGTTTTCTATTTCTCTCTCAAAAGTTCTTCGTACTTCTGCCTGTTCTTGAGTAACAGCAGCCAAGTTACCTGCCAGATGCATCTCTTCTCCTCTTATAGCAGAAAGGATGCGCCCTTGGGTATCAATAACTGAAATCTCCCCGGGTGTTAAATTCTCTACACTCCCGGCCACCAAATAAACAATACCCTTAACCTGATCTTCTCGTAACCTAGCCAATGGATTCAGCTTCAAAACTACCGAAGCTGTCGGCAAAGCTCTTTCACGTAAAAATACACTGGGTTCCGGAAGTACCAAATGTACCCTAGCCTGTTGAATGCCTTCTATCTGGGAGATGGTCCGCTGTAATTCTCCCTGCAAAGCCCGCTTGAAATTAAGCCTTCTCTCTGCTTCCGTAATTCCCAATCTAGCCTGATCAAAAAGTTCAAAACCAACACCACTGGCATAGAGAGCACCATCGCTACTCAAACGAATTCTCAACTCACCAATTTGATCTTTAGGCACCAAAATAGTCTCCCCTCCGGCACCTATCTCATAAGGAACTGCCATTCCATCTAGCTTTGCCAGAACAGCTGTCGCCTGATCAGGAGCCAAGCCTCTAAAGAGAACTTCCATCTGAGGAGCTGTAAAATGATTGACAAACAAAAACATAGCCAGAAGAACAGTTGCTACTAAAACAACTATGCTCATTTTTTTTGCTTGGCTCAAACCCTGCCATCCTGTACTAATGTTAGCAGGCATTGTTCTGCTTTCTCCCTCTTCTGCCATAAAAATCCCCCCTACCTGCTCATTTATCTATACTTCTTATCAGTTACCAGTTACCAGTATTATATAGTATATTCAACTAAAACTGCATACGGGATATTTCCTGATAGGCTTCTACAAGTTTATTGCGAATTTGAACAGTAAGGTTTAAAGATAAACTGGCCTTTTCCGCTGCTATCATCACTTGGTGAATATCTTCTACTTCTCCCAAGACCATTTTCTTTGTCATTTCACTTGAATTTACCTGAAGCTGATTAACTTCTTCTAAAGCATTACTAAAAAAATCGCCAAAAGACAGGGCTGCTTCCTGGTTGCCCACCTTTTGTGATTTGCCACCCTCAGGTATAACCAGAGGAATAGGATTAATCCTCATACCAGCAAATCCTCCTTTTTGGACTGTCAACCTCGGGCAACCACAAGGGTCGCCCCTACTTTTCACTTTATCATCTGCCAATTTCCAATGCTTTTAAAAACATATTCTTAAAAGCATTCGTGGCTGTTACGTTGGCCTCGTAGGCCCTAGTGGCTGTCATCATATCCACCATCTCATTAATAACATTAATATTTGGCAAAGCTACATATCCTTCATCATTAGCATCAGGATGAGCGGGGTCATATACTAGTTTCGGTGGAGTATTATCACGAGCTATCCCTGCCACCCTTACCCCGGCTCCTTTAGCACCTCTTCTTGTACTGGATAATATTTCGGCAAAAACAGCTGTTTGACGCCGGAAAGGTCCTCCGGCAGCTGTCCTAGTAGTATTAATGTTAGCTAAATTACCAGCAATAAGGTCTAAGCGAAATCGTTCTGCCGTCATTCCTGAAGCACTAGTACTCATCGCTGAAAACATTTTCATGTTTTATCCTCTCCCTCCGGTAATTATATGGCGCAGAGAAGACAATCTACCACTCATGCGTTGCACAAGACTGTTATAATAGAGCTGGTTTATAGCCAAATCAACCATCTCGCGATCCACATCCACATTATTGCCATCACTACGCATGGAGGTAGTCCTATCTGTTCTCACTTGGGGAGCAGTTTCACCAGTAGAAGAAAGTGACCCTTTTATATGATTTGCCCGGGTAGTATCCAGCCCCATTCTCCCTGCTCTTCTTGCTTCTTTTAGAACAGTTTCAAATTGCACATAAGAGCGCTTAAAACCAGGAGTGTTCACGTTGGCAAGGTTGTGCGAGATTGTCCGTTGGCGCAATGAAGCCGTTTGTAACCCTTTTTGCAAAAGAGTAAAAACCTCGCCCTCCCATAATTTCTGTACCATAAAACTACTCCTTTCTTTTCTAGTGGAGGTATAATATACATACCTTAGAAGTTTATTCGAGAAAAAGAAACAAAATCCTGCAAAACCAGCAGAAGTTTTTCCTTAAGATATTAAAAAAACTTAAAAACTAAGAAATTATAAAAAAAAAAGCAGCTACACACTGCTTTTCTGATTAACTGATAATTTTTTCCTTTTTCTTGCTGCTAGAAACTGCTCCTTGCCAAGCGTCTTTTAGCTCCCTCAGCATAGCCTCTACTTCCAGCAGTATTTTAGCATCTTTTTTGATGTTGGCTTCAATCAAGCGAGTATGCATGTAATCATACAGTAAATACAGGCTTTTCCCGACTTCCTCCTCTAGCTTTAGAGAAAACATCAGTTCAGAAACAATTCTTTGCACACGTACTATCCGGTTATTAGCTTTTTCAATTTCCTCTGCATGGACAGCTTCCTGTGCTTCTTTAATAAACTTTAGGGAGCCATTATAAAGCATAAGCAACAGCATCTCCGGCGTAGCTGTTTCCACTTGGCTCTGGCGATACTTCTGGTAGGGATTATTTAGCATCATCTTCTTTTATCTCCTTTCATCTAAAAGAAGACCTATCATCTCCTGAATCTGTCCTATTAAATTTAAAAGATCTTCCGGGGGAATCTCTCTTATTACTTCGTTCTTTTCTATGTCAAAAACCAACATCATAACTCTTTCAGACTCTTCATGCAGCCGGAAACGCAAGTTAATATTTGTCTCTTCTGTAGCTCTGTTGGCTTCTTTTACAGCTTCCTCCAGTCTTTCCGTATAATTTCTACTCTCACCCTCCTGAGGAACTTCCCGACCCCTAATTGCTTCTTCCCGTCTTCTCGCCTGGACATCAGGGGTGACTTCGGTTAACCTTTGCACTTCACTTCTAGCCGTTTGATCCTGAATTCTTCCCACAGCCAAAGGCTCCGTTCCATCAACTCTCATTTTCCCTCACCTCTCTCCAAAAATAATCAAAACGATACAAATCTACCTCTCTTGCTTATATCGACATTATTAAGAAAAGCTTGAGGATTAAAACTCCTTAATTACAAAAACCATAACCTGCTTTTCATCTTCCTCGTCTCACTTCCCAATCCAGCACTCAAAACTCAAAATTCATCTATCTTACTCTCTTACTCTCTTACTCTCTTAAACTGTTAACCGTCCCCCACAAGACTCTCCATTATCTTTTTCACTGACAGGATACTTCTAATCTTAACCGCACTTTCTCCGGAAAAAATCAGACCGTTTTTCAGGTCTCCCTGTTGTGCCTTATTCAAAGCAGAAACGATACAATAACGCCCCGAACATTTTTTTAAGCAACCTGCACACCTTTCCTTGTCTATATCTAGATTCTTGGCCAACCGTTCTGAAAAAAAGTTTCTTATAGCTCGCCCGGGAAGACCTACCGGACTTTCAACAATCACTATATCATCAGGGTTAACTCCTACATGCATTTTTTTATACCCTTTAGTAGCAGTACATTCCTCGCTAGTCAGAAACCTGGTTGCCAGCTGTACCCCCTCAGCACCAAGAGCAAACAATTCGGCAACATCTTCCCTTGTCGCCATCCCACCGGCAGCAATGAGTGGAAGCTTCACAACCCGGCGTATTTCAGTAAAAATATCCTTTAGCGGCCGGTCGGTTCCCAAATGCCCCCCCGCTTCTTTTCCTTCCACCACCAGGGCAGCAGCACCTATCTTCTCTGCCAGTTTCGCCAGCCGGAGCGATGAAACTATAGGGATGACAGGAACATTGAACTCCCGCCCCCAAACAAACATATCACGCGAAAAACCTGCCCCTGAAACGATAAAGTCCACTTTTTCCTGCAGCGAAGTCTTTACTAACTGGGCAAAATTTTTAGCTGCAAAAAGTATATTCACGCCAATAATCCCCTGTGTCAGTTTCCTGGCTTCGCGGATTTCTGAGACCAGCTCTTCTAAACTCATGCCAGTAACTGCAATAGTTCCCACCCCTCCCTTTTCTGCTACCGCAGCCGCCAAAGGAGCAGTAGAAATACGCACAGCCATACCACCTTGCACTACAGGAAACTTAGCCAACAAATCTCCTATTTTTAAAACGGGCAACTTCATGTCTGCAAATCCCCCTTCTCACAACCTTTTAGGGGAGATGTGTCCCCCCTCTTCTAGATGTGTCCCCCCTCTTCTATAGTCATGCTAAACTTCTATATGCCCAGCAGAATTCCTGCTTCATAAATTTATTTTTTGTATATATATTAAAAATATAAGCGGAATAGTTACTTTTTTTGAGGTGCCCTAAACAGTTACTAAAAAATTTTTGCTCCCCTCCTTTAAAAAAATCTCTTTTCAGGTTATTATAT
>CAZLTH010000068.1:0-8297 GCA_964562355.1 uncultured Syntrophomonadaceae bacterium
ACCCGGCCACTATTTACAGCATAACAGTTGACGCTTAAAAGCTCAACCTCAAGACATTGTACATCTGTGACCGCTTGTAGTCTGTCTACAATGATTTCCACTTCATTTAGCTGTACATTTTTACACTCTTGATAAATTTTGTCTACTTGGATGCAGACAATTTCTCTAGGATGTGGGCATCCATGCACCGGGTCACATACCCCGGCTTTGACCTCATTATCATTTTCTCCCGGAGTTGCGTAATCATTTTGCATTATTTTCATACCTCCTTTCATAATATATAACCAGAAGACATATTCTTTTACTGGTTTTCAAAATTATTATATGCCTATCCTGAGAAGGTGTGCTAATAAAAAAATCCTATCTTAACTGAATAGCCGGGAGGTGCTGTAGGTGGATCTTTTTTCAAAAGTATTATCAGCTCCTGTGATTGTAGAATCTTCTGATGGGCAGAGGATTCTGAAAACAGAAGACGCTAAAACTATAGCTTATTTAGATGTTCCTCACCAAGAAAAAGAGACGGCATCGAAAACGATGATCTATCATGAGAGCGTTATTAAAGCATTTGATTGCGTACTAGGCAGAGAGGTGGAGATAAAAGTGAACGTATTATTGCTGCATAGTTTTGCAGATAGTGACCAGAGTATAAGGCAGATAGTCTCACTAGGGACAGAGTTAAGGAAACAGGGCATCTATCCCTCTTTGCTTCTGCTTAACCTAGAAAAGGAAAACAGTCTAAAATATAAAAAGCTTTTAACTGATTTGAGATATGACGTAACGGTGGTTAATGATAAAAAAGAAATAACTGCTTTGTTTTTAGAGTTTAAATTTGATTTGATTCATGCCCATTCTTTTCTTGTTTTTAATCTGGCTCAAGAATTAAGTTCTTTTTATGAACTGCCTTATGTTCTTACCGTTAAAAAAGGCGACATTAACAGAAAATTACCTGAGGTATCTTTGCAGAGAGCAAAAGCTATTATTTGTCTTGAGCCAAGTATTACAGGAAATTTTGCAGAATACCAAGAAAAAGTTCATGTTATACTAGAAGGCATCGATACTGATAAATACTCTCTTTTAAAAAAAGGGAATGCAGTAAAAATATTTTATAGATAATCATAATATAAAAAATACAACTGCTGCAATTATTAAAATCTACCTTTTGTGATTCGCTCTTTCTTTTTTATATCGACAAATTTGCACGTTCAGATTAAGCGTGGTGTCAAGCAAACTTCTTTATGCCCTTTTTTTTGTAAACTTTCCGGCTGAAAATTTGCTTTATTAAGAAGGTTTTTGTCTTTTTTTAGCGAAATGACGAAAAGGAAAGTTTATTTTGGATAAAGAATTTTAAAGAGTAAAATAAAAGACAAAGGAGATTTGCAAGCATGATAGACGAGGCGAAGTTACAAACAGCAGTCAAAATGATGTTGGAAGCTATTGGAGAAAACACGGAGAGAGAAGGGTTAAAAGATACGCCGCACAGAGTAGCTAAAATGTATTCTGAATTGTTTAGTGGTCTGCATCAAGATCCTAGGGAACATCTGCAAACTTTTTTCTATGACGATCAGCACGAAGAGATGGTATTAGTTAAGGATATAGCTTTATATTCCATGTGTGAGCATCACCTGTTACCTTTTTATGGAAGAGCTCATATTGCTTATATACCCTCAGGAGGCAGAATCGTAGGGTTGAGTAAATTGATTAGGGTTGTTGAGACCGTTGCTAGAAGACCGCAGTTGCAAGAAAGGCTAACCAGCTCTGTTGCTGATATAATTGTTGAGGTTATGAAACCAAAAGGAGTTGTAGTAGTGGTGGATGCCGAACACCTGTGTATGTCGATCAGAGGAGTTAAAAAGCCGGGATCTACCACAATAACCTCAGCGGTAAGAGGAATTTTTCGTCGCAATCAGGTTTCACGTGCGGAAGCTTTTTCTTTGATCATGGGTTAAGGAGGACAGGCATATGTATCCTAGGCTAGTCGCATTTTATAATGAGCAAGAAATCTACCAAGAAATGAAAAAAATAGGCGTACACAGCACAGGCATAAAAATAATGCTTCCCAAGGGACGTTTTTTTACTATAAAAATCAAGGACGTGCCGTTAAAAGCAGCACTCATTTTAAAACAAGAAATGCTCTCTAAGGGTGGAGAAGCCGTGTTGCCGTCAGGGGTAAGTACCCTTTCTATCGAAAAAGCGGATATGATTTTACTGGGAACACAGACCCAGTTTAAAAATATTATCAAAGGTTTGCGCCGGCAGCCATTCAAATTAAAGGAGCTAGCTGGCAGGCTGGAAATACTTTTTGGTAACCTCTCTTATGACCAAGTAGCCCCTGAGGAAAGACAGCGGACTTTAAAACTAGGGAATTTTTCTATACCTGTAGGGAGAAGAACTATTATTATGGGTATTCTAAATGTTACGCCGGATTCTTTCTCTGATGGGGGCAAATTTTTGTCTAGAGATCATGCGTTAAGACAAGCGGAAAAGATGCAGCAAGACGGAGCGGACATCATTGATGTTGGAGGGGAGTCTACCCGGCCAGGTTCTGTAATTATTACAGAAGAAGAGGAGCTAGCACGGGTTATTCCGATTATTGAAGCCCTTTCTGCTTATATTCAGATACCTGTTTCTGTAGATACCTACAAGTCAAAGGTAGCCACAGAAGCAATAAAGGCAGGAGCTGTGCTGGTAAATGATGTTTGGGGCCTAAAAAAGGACTCCAATATGGCCGCAACACTCGCTCATTATGGACTGCCCATATGCCTGATGCATAATCGAATCAAAGCACAATACCAGGATTTGATATCAGATATAATTGCAGACCTGCAGGAAAGCATTGATATAGCACTGGAGGCAGGTATAAGGGAAGATAATATTATCGTTGACCCGGGGATAGGCTTTGCCAAGGTATCCGCAGAGAGTATGGAGGTTATGCGTCGGCTGGAAGAAATGAAAACTTTTGGTTACCCCATACTATTAGGCACTTCTCGCAAATCGATGATTGGAAAAACACTGGATTTACCTGTTGGAGAAAGAGTAGAAGGTACGGCAGCCACGGTAGCGTATGGTATCACCCGAGGGGTTGACATAGTCAGGGTACATGACGTTCTGGCGATGGCAAGAGTAGCTAAAATGACAGACGCACTAGTGAGAGGTGGGGAAATTCTTGACTGAAGATAAAATTGTTTTAGACAAAATGTCTTTCTATGCTTATCACGGCTTCCTAGCAGAGGAAAGAGTTTTAGGGCAGGAATTTAAGGTAACTTCGGAGATGTATCTTTCCCTGGCAGAGGCAGGGGAAGAGGATGATTTAAAAAAAACCGTAAATTATGCTGCTATCTACAGTGATATTAGCACTGTCATGACCGGAGGCCCTTATTTGTTGCTGGAAACTTTGGCAGAAAAGATTGCTGCTGTTGTCCTTGCCTATACACGGGTAGAAACAGTCCGTGTAGAGGTAGAAAAAACAAAGCCGCCTCTGCCGGGTGTAATGGAAGGGGTAAAAGTGTGCATTCTCAGGAAAAAGAAGTAGTTGCGTATATTGGGATAGGCTCTAACATGGGAAAAAGGCAAGAAAACCTGGAAAAATCAGTAGAAAAAATGAAAAAGATGAGAAGCACCCGTGTAAGCAAAATATCCTCATTTTATGATACTGAACCGGTAGGATTTGTGGATCAGGACAGGTTTCTCAACGCAGTGGTAGAAATACATACTTTTCTTTCTCCCCGGGAGTTACTCGTCAATTTACAGCAAATCGAAATCGCCTTAAAAAGAAAGAAAACCAAGCGCTGGGGCCCAAGAACCATAGACCTAGATATACTATTTTACGACAACCGTAAAATTCAAGAAAAAGACCTAATAATTCCCCATGAGCGCTTAACTGAAAGAGCCTTCGTGCTGGTGCCTCTGGTCGAAATCGCACCTTCTTTTATAAACCCGGCAAGCGGCCAAAAAATCTCTTGGCATTTAGATGAATTGAGAATTAAGAAGAGGGGAGATCTTTTATGTTGATAAATTTACTTGTTCAGGTTCGGAGAGAAGGCAAGTAAAACGTCCCCGTATCTTTCCGGTTATTTCCCCCGGCTTGCCATCTGCAATCGAATGTTTATTTACCATGGTCAAAGGCATAATTCCTAGGAGAGAATTAGTTAAAAAAGCTTCATTTGCTTCTAACAGGTCGGCAAGGAAGAAATGACCTTCTATAACCGTGTTGTTATTTTTTTTGCAGATATTGATGACTACTTCCCGGGTGATACCTGCTAGCAAACCACATTCCACTGCCGGGGTAAAAATCTTTCCTTCCTTGATGATAAAAAGGTTGGTGATACTTCCCTCGGTGAGAAAACCAAACGTATTAAGGAACAAGGCTTCTTGATAGCCAGCGGTCAGGGCTTCTTTTTTGGCTAAAACATTTTCTAGGAAATTAAGAGATTTTAGATAAACTAGCGGTGAAAAGGGGTTTCTTTTAATAGAGGAAATTAATCCTTTGTAGCCTTGGAGATAATCTGCTGGCGAATAAGGGTTACCTTTTTGCCCGGTTATAAAATAATTTCCCTTAGGATTTGGTTCGGAAAAACCGCCTGTTTTTTCTCCTCCGGTAACTGTGAGCCGCAGGGAACCTTCTGCTATCTTGTTTAACTGCACTGTTTCTTGTAAGCCTTCCAGCAGCTCTTCTCTTGACACATTGATTCCCAAAACAGCACAACCGCTTGCCAATCTTTTTAAGTGTTTTTCCAGGAAAAGTAGACGACCCTGAGATACTTTTATGGTTTCAAACAGTCCCTCCCCATAGAGAAGGCCTCTGTCTAGGAGAGTATGTGTAGCAAGATTATCTTTTTTGAGCATTTTCCCTTGTAAACAGTAATATTCCATATTAACTCTACACTTACCTTTCTTTCAAATCTAGAGCGGCTATAAGGGCTTTAGCTTTATCAAAAGTTTCCTGGTACTCGCTCTCCGGTTCAGAGTCAGCGACAATTGCACCACCGACCTGAAAAAAAGCAGTATTATTTTTTATGAGAAAAGTTCTGATGACGATATTAAAATCACTGTTGCCGTCAAAGCCTATGTAACCAATAGAACCGGTATAGACACTTCTTTTTGTAGGCTCTAGCTCTTCGATTATTTCCATGGCACGTATCTTGGGACAGCCAGTGATTGAGCCGCCGGGGAAAGTGGCCCTTAACACATCTATCATGTCAATATCAGGAGACAGAGTTCCTTCCACAGTAGATACTAGGTGGTGTACCGTAGCATATGTTTCCAGTGTGAAAAGTTCGGGAACTTTGACAGAATTCTGGCAACAAACCTTGCTCAAATCATTTCTTTCCAGATCCACAATCATCAGCAATTCAGCACGGTCTTTTTTGCTGGCGAGCAGTTCCTTTTTCAAAGCCGCATCTTGGGCGAGAGTTTTTCCACGAGGACGAGTTCCCTTGATAGGTCTTGTTTCCAGTCGGTTGCCTGCCATTTTGATAAACCTTTCCGGGGAAGAACTGGCTATAGTACTGCCGGGGAAATTGAGAAAAGAAGCAAACGGTGCCGGATTTTTCTTTCTTAGTTTTTCATATAAAGTCAAAGGGGAAACCTTTATGGTAGCATGCAGCCTTTGAGTCATGTTGACTTGGTAAATATCTCCGGCGGCAATATAGTCCTTGGCTTTAATGATAGCTTTAAGATAATTTTCCTTGGTAAAGTTTGAGCTGAAACTGTTGCCAGAAGTCAGGTTGTTGGTGGGTGAGATTGACTCTGCTGGTGCTGGTTTTCCATAAAAGATACTTTTTATTTCCTTTAAACGAGTAGCCGCTTTTTCTTCTCGTAGCTCCTTGTCTTGCAGGGGAAAGCCAGTAGATACCAGGTGGGTTGTTTCTGCTTGGTGGTCAATAATCAAAGACCAGTCATAAAAGCCGAGGCAGCAATCAGGGAAATTTATATCATCCAGAGTGTCGTCAGGCAGGTTTTCTAGATGCCCTCCCATATCGTAAGAGAAATACCCGGCAACTCCGCCGGGAAAGGGAGGGGTATGAGGTGTGTTTTTGATCCGATATTTCTTGATAAGTTTTTGCAGTAAGTCAAAGGGATTATCCTTAAGAACAGTTGTTTCTTTCGCTGTGCGCAGGTAACATTTTCTACCCTTGGAGCTGAAAACTAGGAAAGGATCTCCGGTTATAAAAGAATATCTGCCCAGTCTGGCGTGTCTCATACTGCTGTCTAAGAAAACAGTATAGGGAAGGTGATGAAATTTTTTATAAAGTTCCATGGTATCAGGGGTAAAGCTCAATGTCTCGATTAAAGGATGCAAGAGCGGCGACCTCCTCTTTGTGGTAAGTTTTGAGAAAGTTGTCTAGCATACGGTGTCCGGAGTCTGTTAAAATTGATTCAGGATGAAACTGGACACCTTCTAAGGGAAGGTGGTTATGCCTGATAGCCATAATTTCTCCTTGGTCAGTTTCAGCTGTGATAGTAAAACAAGAGGGCAAAGATTCTCGTTCTAGGATAAGAGAATGATAGCGAGTTGCGGTAAAACCCGGTACTATACCAGTAAAGATGGTTTTTCCGTCATGAAATATAGTGGAGGTTTTGCCATGCATCAGGCGAGAGGCACGAATGACTTTACCCCCAAATGCTTGTCCCATAGCCTGGTGTCCTAAGCAAACGCCCAAAAGAGGGATTTTCCCGGCGAAATGCTTGATTGTCTGGAGAGAGATACCAGCATGATCCGGATCACAGGGACCGGGAGATATTACTATATAATCAGGATTTAATTCTTCTATTGCCCCTACCGTAATGGCATTATTACGATAAACCAGTGTGTCTTGACCCAACTCCTTGAAATATTGCAGCAGAATATAAGCAAAGGAATCATAGTTGTCAATCATTAGTAACATATTTATATTCATTCCTTTCACCTTGCTTGAGACCAAACCCAAAATTCAACACCCAAAACTCAAAACTTCTATTTTCCCTCCTTAATAATGAAAAACCGGACACTCGCTGGTTCGCATCCCAGCCGTTAGCGTCCGGTAAAATACTGTTATTTTATTTTTCAATCTGCTTACTGTATTGTGATTATTGAGTTTTCCTGGTCGGGGCGACAGGATTTGAACCTGCGACCCCTTGGTCCCAAACCAAGTGCGCTACCAAACTGCGCTACGCCCCGCAGGCAAGAAACAGTATAACCTATTTTCCAGCTAGAGTCAACTTAAAAAACTGTCACATTTAAAAATAGGTTGTAGGGGACTTCAACTTATTATATTTTTACAGCTGTCCCATAAGCAACAATCTCGGCCATGCCACTGGCTATCTGAGATGAGGAGAACTGTATCCCAATAATACCGTTGGCTCCCAGTTTTTTGGCTTCCTCAATCATTTCTTGCATGGCACTCTTGCGAACTTTCTTCATTAAAACAGAATACTCCGTGACTTCACCTCCTGTTAAGTTTTTAAAAAAAGCAGTGAGGTCTTTTCCTACATGAGCCGCCTTCACTTTGTTCCCCGTTACAATACCCAGAACTTCATACTCGGCATTTAGAACCATAGTAGTACTTAGTAACAATTTAAAATCCTCCTTTTAAATTGTTTGGGAGTTGTTTCTGACTTCCTTTTTCCATGCAATGTGGGCAGATGTTCTCAAGGTTCTTGTCTAACACCTCCAAGATCTGATAATTATGCACCATACTTTAAAGTAACAAGGCAACGAACCACGGATAGACACGGATGAACACGGATTAAGTTTCTAATTCCTCTTTCAAACTATTATTTTGCTGAACTTGTCAAGATAAGAGCCGTAAACCAGAAAGTGTGCCAACAGGTAAAAAAGCAAAAACAGAGAAAGCAACAGACCAGAGTATTGCAAGGAAGTTAAATTGGGCCATAGTAAATACAACCTGTAAAAGATAAACCCTAATCCTGCTCTAAACGCTAAAGAAATTATAACGTTAAGATTGTTTTTAATGGCAGCAGTTGGGTGAGACCAGTTTAGATACGGTCTGTGGATGTTTACAATGATATCAATAGTTGCTAGGAATAGAGTCAGAACCAAGCATAAACAGACAGCCAGCAAGATTTCTTTTATTGTAAGTGGTAGAAAAAAGAGTGTGATTATTCCCAGCACAATAGATCCGGCAAAGTTAAGCACCAAAGTTGTAGCAATCCTGTACTTGATATTATCTCGCACGCTTAGCGGCAAAACCATGGTTTCCCAAAAAAAGCTACCTTCCCGGGTGATGGCTGTAGCAGAAAGATTAGCCATCATCGCTGGTATGGATATGATTCCCGCAAAAATGAAAACTAAATAGGGG
>CAZLTH010000069.1:0-8257 GCA_964562355.1 uncultured Syntrophomonadaceae bacterium
TTTTCCATATTCTTCGTGCCGCTGTTCCTTTTTGTGCTTATTTTTATCATTGGCGACGGCGATGAACCTGCTTTACATGTTGGCATAACTGACCATGACCAAACTCGCTTTACAGAAATTTTTACTGCTGCCTTAGAAGAGAATAACACAGTTATTTTTTTAGCTGAAGAAGAGGTGCGCGAGGCGCTTCTAAACAATGAAATAGCTTACGCTGTTAATATTCCTGCAGGTTTTACGCAGGAACTCATCAGCAATAAAAAACCTTCCTTGGAAGGGATGCATTTAAAAGCAAGCGATGCAGCCTATACCACTATTTTTTTTATCGAAAATTTTATGAATGCCGCTGAAAATATTGCCAGGGTAGCAGAAGGCAACAAGGAGCAATTTTACAAAGGCCTAGCTGTTTATATCGACGGAAACTTTACCTTGGAATATAAATCCTTGGCCGAGCAAGGTCTAGCAAAAGGCTGGACGGTGGTAAGTGTGGGTCTACTTTCTTTCAGCATGCTTTTTTTCTCTACCTCTACTGCCGGCTTACTGGTAGATGACAAGAAAAATAAGACATTCTATCGTTTACTGGCTGCACCACTTAGCAGACAACAATATATGTCGCAAAACATAGTTTCTTTTTTGCTCATCTCCCTATTACAGCTGGCAATAGTTTTTGCTATTCTAAAATTTGTCTTCTCTCTGGATTTTGGCGGTGCGCTTGGAGAGTTATTTCTGCTTCTGGCTATCTTTTCACTGGTCAGCGTCTCTTTTGGTGTTGCCCTGGCCGGATTTGCCAAAAACCACAACCAGCTTTCCACTATGTCCACGCTCCTAGTAACCCCGATGGCCATGCTGAGTGGCGTCTTCTGGCCAAGAGAGATTATGCCTGAACTTATGCAGGCCATAGGTAATTTCCTGCCTCTCTCCTGGTTAATGCATGCTACCGAGAAAATTATTCTGGGCGAAGGGATTATAGCTGCCTACAGAGAAGTTGTTGTTTTGTTGCTGTTTGCGCTGGTGTTTTTCCTTGCGGGGTCATACAAGAAAGTAGAAGAGAATTAAGAAAAATGAAAACAAGGAGAAATTACAATGTTTGCCTTTAAAAGTCGCTGGACAATCGGGGTAGCTACAATTGTATTGGGGCTGGCTTTATTGCTGGATAACTTTGGGGTCTATGATATAGACATTTCGGATGTCGTTTGGCCGCTGTTGTTTGCCCTCGTCTTGGGGGGCTGGGGAATAGAGCTGCTCTTTGACAGGAATGACACCACCGCCAAAATCACTGGGGTCGTTCTCGTATTAGTCGCCCTAGCTATTTTCGGGAGAGAAATGGAGTGGTTTTATTTTGACATGTCGTTGTTATGGCACACCCTCTGGCCGCTTCTTCTGATTTTCATTGGTATCAAATTATTGTTCAACATAAAAAGCGGCGGGAAAATAGCTTTCATGGGGGGCATTGAAATCGATGATAAGGGCTGGCAACTGAAAGATGATTCCTACCTAGCTGTTATGGGAGGCGTCGAACTGGATTTAACAACAGCTGAAATTCCTGATGGCACAACGGAGGTTAATTTAACAGCAATTATGGGAGGCATTGACGTTGATGTTCCGGATAATGTCAACATAATCTGCAAGGGAAGCGTACTGCTTGGCGGGATAGAATTTTTGGGCAAAGATTCCGGAGGCATTTTTGCCACACTGGAAAAAGAACACCGCGTAGACAGCCCTAAAACAATAATGATACAGGCAACAGCAATTATGGGTGGCGTAGAAATTAACTTAAGGAGGAAATCCTAATGGCTCAACTGAATCCTACCTCAGTATCGCCACAGGAGCGTATTGAAATACTGGATATTATCCGCGGCTTTGCCCTTTTTGGGGTTTTGCTGGTCAACATGTCTTTTTTTAAATCGCTCCTTGCCACGCCCCCCAAATCACCACTGGAATCTACCGCTGTGCTTGATCAGTTGGCTGCTTGGCTGATTTTGCTGCTGGCTGAGGGGAAGTTCTTCGTTATCTTCTCTTTCTTGTTTGGACTTGGTTTTTATATTTTCATGGAACGCACAGAAATGAAAGGGCTGGATATCGCACGGTTATATAAGCGCCGCTTGTGGGGACTCCTGATTATCGGGGTCGTACATTTGATTTTCATCTGGTCGGGAGATATCTTGTTTGCCTATAGCATTGCAGGCTTTTTCTTGCTACTTTTTAGAAAAAGAAAAGACGCTACCCTGCGCAAGTGGATTGTAATATTACTGTCCTTTGCAGCTATAGCTACATTTTTTATTTACTTGTTGGGGGTTTTTGCTACCAAGCTTGCTGGCGAAGACGCAATGCTGTTTCACCTAAAAGAAATGGCTCTTACACTACAAACCGGCACCTATGCTGAAATTCTTGCCAGTCGCTTCTCCAATGAAGTACTAGCCATTCTGCTCATAAGTACTCCCTTTATCGTGGTTGCTGTACTCCCCCTGTTTTTGATGGGATTTTATGCCGGGAAAAAACAAGTTTTTAGAAGAACGTTTAGAAGAACGACTGAACTTCTGTCATCTTTCCAAAAAGTACGTAACACCAGCTTTTTAGCCGGAGTTTTTATGTCGCTACTCTTTATAGTACTGGAAATCGTTAATCACGGTTCATCTTCTGGCTATGGCTCATCACCCTGGTTACTCCCGGCTCTAAGCGAAGTTCTCAAGTACTTTACCGGTATAGTGTTAGGTACCTTTTATGTCTCTTCCTTGGTTCTTCTTTACACCAAAGATACTGGCAGAAAAATAATTCAGCCGCTCGCCTATGTCGGCAAAATGGCTCTTACCAACTACTTGATGCAATCAATCATTTGCGTGCTGATTTTCTACGGCTTCGGACTAGGAATGTTCGGACAACTAACTCCCTTCGAGGGACTACTCCTAGCCATTACAATTTTTGCTGGTCAAATTATATTCAGCAGCCTGTGGCTCAAACGTTATGCCTTTGGACCATTTGAATGGGTTTGGCGCATGTTCACCTATAAAAGGAGATTTGCAATTAAAAAGAGCTAGCGCAGATGTTGATTTTTTAAGAAGCCATGTAGCAGTTATATCTTACAATACCTTAAAAGAAGAAATGAAAGGAGGCACTACTTCTTTAGCAGAAAAGCTTGTCCAAGAGGGTGCCTTTACAGAAGATGCCGCTATATCCATGGGTGTGATTAAAAAGCAAGAAGAAGAGCAAAGAAGCAACATTTTTGCAGAAGGTTCACCTATCTCTATATTCAGTGGCAGTTTTACCAAGCGACTTCTGTTGGGCTGAGTCCTGATGAATATACGGTATTTAAGGAATGGATTATAGCAAAAGGGTTTAGCGAAGAAGATTATCCATATGAAGCTGTTCGTTTAGTAATGGCGGAAACACCACTACACTATAGAGCTGAAGTTAAAATTGATAATGACTGGATGTCCTTTGACAATTATAGAAGTGAGAATGAGCAGGCTAATCAATATACCTTTGTTGTAACAGACTGGCAAAAGGGTAACCAAGATGAGATTTTTAATGATTATGTTCAAAGAATCAAAAATGGTGAAGATTTAAGAGGTGATGAAACTGTCTGGCAAACCTACAATGGATTTCTAGAAGGCAGATTGATTAAAATTGAAATGGGTGAGCTTGAAGCGTATTTTGGAATAAGTGATGACCTAGGACAAGAAAAAAGAGCTACAAACATAGACGAGTTATTGCAAGGTTACGGCTTAATACCTTATTTAAGCTCTAAAGAAAAAGTATTAGAATTTATGGGGAGCCCAGATTGGCTGCTGGCTGAGATTGATGACTTTATGCAAATGAAAGAAGATATTGAAAATAATATGAATATCAACTTTTATATAATTGCTGATATTATATTATCGTCGAAAGAGGACGAGTTAATATACGCTGTATATTCTGAACAGTATTTAGGCTATACTGGAGAAAGTATTAGCGAAAAAATATTTAACGACTATATTAAATGATATTAAAGGAAAGGATAGGGGCAAGCGGGGAGGGTTCTTGCTTGCTCTTTCTTCTCTTTCCGCAACCTTACCGTAAAGGAATACTCTTCTTCAACTATATCCAGCGAAGTTATTATTGCACCCCTTCTTTGAACTTACAATCTTTACTTTTATTCCCTTTAATGTTTTCTGTTTTAGCTCTATTTTTCCGACCTGAATTATTATGGAACCTCCTTTTTTTTGCGTATCTCCATCTCCTCGCCATTTGTTTTTCACCTAAAAATGTGCTATACTTATTTATGTGGAGGTGATACTTTTGCAACGCCAAAATATTACGTTGTCAGTTCCCAAAGATATTTTGAAAAAAGTAAAGCATCTGGCAATTGAAAAACAAACCTCTGTTTCAGGTTTGTTGGCAAAAACACTTGAAGAGATTATTACTAAAGATGAAGCTTATACTAAAGCAAAATTAAGGCAACTGGCAATAATGCAGGAAGGGTTTGACTTGGGCTTAAAGGGGAGTATCAACTATCAGCGAGAAGAATTATATGACTGAGAATAAGAAAAAACAGTTTGTTGATACTAATGTTTTTTTATACGCTTATGATAATTCCAGCCATGAAAAACAGGGCAATGCCCAAAATTTAATTTCCTATTTATGGGAAACAGACCAGGGGAAACAGACCAGGGATGTTTAAGCATACAAGTATTACAAGAATTTTACGTTAACGTCACAAAAAAAATACCAAAACCTTTGTCTCCAATGCAAGCCAAACAGATTATACAGGATTTGGGTTGTTGGCAGTTTTATTTACCCATGGTTGAGGATATTTTAAAAGCAATAAATATTCAACAGCGTAATCATTTGTCTTTTTGGGATGCACTAATTATTTGTAGTGCAAAGAGCTTGGATTGTAAAATCATTTGGAGTGAAGATTTAAGCAGTGGACATTTTTATGAGGGCATACAAGTACTCAATCCTTTCATTTACAGGAAATCCGAATGCAAGTAAGCTACCTTCTTTTTTCTTCTGGGAAAATCAAAAATTTTACAGGTTAGTTTGGGAACAAATATTCAAAACGGCTCAGATAGCGATGAATATACGCTGTTTGAGCCGTTTTAACTTGCAAAACTTCTGACCAATCCAATCAGGAACCGTCCCCGGTGGCTGGCACTTATTCATAGAGCAGCCTTAGCATTTCTATAAGTTCCCCCAGATCAATTCCAAGCATTTTACTTTCATCTACAATTATTTCGATTTTATCTTCAATTATTTTCTTTCTTTTTTCATTTAAAAGTTCATCGTTTTGCGTAGCGACATAGGAGCCCTTTCCAGGGATAGTTTTAATAAACCCTTCTTTTTCTAATTCCTCATAGGCTCTCTTTGTTGTAATTACACTTATTCTAAGTTCTTTTGCCAGACTTCGTATTGATGGTAGCACTTCACCACTGGCAAGTTCGCCTTGCATGATTGCTCTTTTTATTTGAGTTGCGATCTGAAAATATATCGGGTCTGATGTCGTGTTTGATATCGCTATATACATAGTATCACTACTTTTCTAGTTTCTAAATTTCTTAGCTCTTTGTGTACTTCGCATTTACAAATATATTTCCTTTTTCTTAAATACGAGGCTTGATATCCCAACCAAACATAAGCTAGCTATTGCTGGTATCAAAATATTTTTAATAGCCAAGCCTCTACCTAAAAGTATAGAGCTAGAGTCCATATAGTAAAAAAAAGATAAGTATCTTAATATACTTTCGCTTCCGGCTGCTTGCAGGAGAAGGGTTAAGGTGTAGGAAGCCAAAACAAATCCAATACCTACCATCAAGGCACGATTATAATCAGCAAAAAAGATGCTAAGTAAAAGTACTGCGCCCCCTAAAGCAAGATTTACTACAAAAATGTTTACAAAAACAAGAAAGTGCTTCAGCAGATCCACATCATGCCCATAAGCAATTAATGTGATAGCAAGAACTATAAACACTGTAGCAATTAGCACAAGCGAGAAAATAGCAAACATTAAAAACCTTACATAAATTAATTTCCATCTTTTTATAGGTAAGGAAAGGGTGAATTCCATAGTTCTTGTATCTATTTCTCTACTTACAATCCCACACACAAAACTAATAGTATAAAATGCAAGTATAAGAGAAAGTGCCGAATACAAATTCATTTGTAACCAGCCGTCAATAGTTCCCGTAAAGGCAGCGTCTCCGACCATAGCAGAGAGAGCTTCGGGTAAATCTTCAAACACTCTGGCAAAATCTAAAGCAGTGTCTTCTCCCGGAAAAACTGCAACTGTAAAAACCCCCATAAGTGCTAGCAAAACAGACCAAACCAGCAAACTGCCACGACTTGTTAGCCATTGTTGCTTCATTAAAGCCCTCATTGATTGCTCCCCTCCTCTGTGATTTTATAATAGTTCATGAATATTTCCTCTAAGGATAGTTCCTCTATAACAATATCATCAATCTCTATATTTGCTAACACAGCCATAACCGCATTAATGTTGCCAGCAATATCAAATATTACTTTGTTATCGCTCTGTTGTTTAAGATTAAAGATGTACTGGCACTCTGTTAAATTGCTGACCTTTCCTTGATAGTGGATAGTCACTCTCTTTACTTTTTCCTTTTTTATTCGTTCCATTGTATCAGTCAAGACTACCTTTCCCTTACGAATCATAGTTACCCTATCACATATTAGCTCAACATCGCTTAATACATGAGAGGACATTAATATTGTCCTTCCTCTACTTTGTTCTTCCATCATCAGTTCCTTAAATATGTTTTGCATTAATGGGTCTAGGCCAGTAGTGGGTTCATCTAAAAGAATTAACTCTGGTTCGTGTAGTAGCGTTTGTATAATCCCTATTTTTTGCCTCATCCCTTTGGAACAGTCTTTAATTTTTTTTGATAAATCTATATCAAGCACCTTTACAAGCTCTTTCTTTCTTGCTTTGGCATTCACCCCTCTAGCGAGCATAGCAAAGTCAACAACTTCATTCCCTGTCATGCTACCCGGATATACAATATCACTTGGCAAATAGCCTAGCCGCTTACGCTGATCAGTATTGCTCTTGGAAACCGGCTTCCCCCACATTAGAGCCTCTCCGCCTGACTTTTCAATAAACCCCAATAATATTCTAATGGTAGTAGTCTTACCGGCACCATTTGGACCTAAAAACCCGTGAATTTCCCCTTCTGCAACATTAAAGCTAACATCGTCAAGGGCTTTAAAATTACCATAATTTTTTACTAAATTAGTTGTTTCAATAACCAAAATTCTCACTCCTCTTCAAGCCAAGTACTGTTTTGCGATACTTGGCAATTTTCTTTTTGTATATTTTTATAACAACTCCGGCAATGTGGCTGAAATCCAGACAACCATGCGTGTCGTACATCGTATATACTGTATATGTTTATTATACACAGTCGTCAGTTCTTGTCAAGTCTTTTTTTATTCAGTCCACTGGGGATCAGTCCACTGGGGACGGTTCTTTTTTGACACGTCTTTTTTGACACGCAAATCTAAACGTGCTGGGATTAAAAAGGGGAAAGCAATAAGGGGGTTTATTGCTTTCCCCTGCAGAAAAAAATAAAGGAATATATCTCATATATCTCCAATCGATCCAAAAAAGAACCGTCCCCAGATACACGGCTACACTTATCCTTTATCGATAAAAAACTATTGCATAACAATAAATAGTATGTTATACTCTCCTCATATTAGGGTTTTTGCTGAAGTAAGGAGGGTTTGACCATGTGGAGTGACCAGAAATCTGTTTTGCTCAGCCAGATTGGCGTTCTGTTTTTTGCAGGTGTGTTGCTGGTAGTTGCTTTTTCTGCCCCTTGGCTGGTGCGGTGGCTAATTGATTTTTCACGTGCAGACTTACAGGGGACAGAAGTGCTTTTTTTTGTAACGATTTATATCGGGTTCGTACCAGCAGCTGTGCTCTTGTACAGTCTGTTTCGTTTGCTCCGGCGTGTGGCCGCTAAGCAAATGTTTCTGCCGGAAAATGTAGAGCACCTGCGGCGTATTTCTTGGAGTTGTTTCCTCGGGGCAGCGGTTAGCCTGCTCGCAGCATTCTACTATTTACCTTGGTTGCTGGTAGCGGTGCCAGCGGTATTTGCGGGGCTAATAGTACGAGTGATCAGGAACGTGGTAGCGCTCGGCGTGAAACTGCAACACGAATCAGACCGCACTATATAGGAGGGGAGTGCCGTGCCAATCATCACTAATTTAGACGTAGTCATGGCCAAACGTAAAATATCCTCCGGCGAACTTGCCGAAAAAA
>CAZLTH010000070.1:0-8039 GCA_964562355.1 uncultured Syntrophomonadaceae bacterium
TATGGACGAAAAGACAAGTAAGATTGTACAGGTTATTTAGGAACAAGCCCTTAGCGAGCTTGTTGTGTCTCCTTCAAAGGTCGGGGACACGATGGTCAGCGAGGTTATCATGTCCCCCTCTTATAATAAAAAGAAGGAAATAAACAAAAAATGTCGTATTTATATCTTCAGGTAAACATTAGATTACTAAAAAAATTTAAAGGAGTAGAAAGAAATGCAAAAATCACTTAATCAGAACCAATCCCTTGGAGAAAAGGAATCAACTTTATCTGCAAAGTTGTCCTCCAAAAAAACTTACCTTCGCTATAAGAAATGGGCGAAATACTTGCTGATTACTATTGCCCTCATCCCACTCTTTTCCACCGCTGCTTGTTCTTTTGGCGAAAAGGAAGAGGAACCAAAAGCAGAGGAACCGGCAATAGAAGAGCCCGCGACAGAAGCAAAAAATCCTATCGTGACTATAGAGATGGAAAGCGGCAATATTATTAAAGCAGAGTTGAAACCAGAATATGCCCCCAACACGGTTAGTAATTTTATTTCTCTGGTAGAGCAGGGCTTTTATGATGGGCTTATTTTTCACAGGGTTATCCCGAACTTTATGATTCAAGGAGGATGCCCACAGGGCTCAGGTATGGGAAATCCCGGCTATTCTATCAAGGGCGAATTCTCTACAAATGGTTATGAAAACAATTTACAGCACGAAAAAGGAGTCCTTTCCATGGCAAGGTCACAGCACCCTGACTCGGCAGGCTCACAGTTTTTTATCATGGTTGCTGCAGCCCCTCATCTAGATGGTGGTTATGCTGCTTTTGGGAAAGTTATCACCGGAATGGAAGAAGTAGACCGCATAGTTGGTGTGACAAGTCAAAATGATCGACCTCTAGAGGAACAAAGGATAAAAAAAGTAACAGTGGATACTTTTGGCGTTGAATTTCCCCCTGTAGAAAAAATCAAACCATAAGTAGCCTCTTCAACGTAGCTGCCTAGGTTATACTGGTATAGGTCATAAAATAGCATTTTTCGATAAGCGTGAGTTCACAAGAATTAGCTGATGTAATACCACTATCAGTTTACAGTTGACAGTGGTTACGAGGAACGGACGAGAGTTATGGGGTTACGGTTTTCTAATTTATTATACAATTTTATGAGTTTGGCAAGTATATCAGGTTCACGGTTCATAGGTTGGTTAACTTATCTTTAAACTCAAACTGTCCAATCATCATGGTTCTTGAACCGTGAATTCCGAAACTCGCTGGTATAACAGTCTTCGGTAAAAAATTATTAAAGGAGAGCATGTTTTTTCAACTTGCGAAAAAGA
Source organism: uncultured Syntrophomonadaceae bacterium (assembly GCA_964562355.1). Taxonomy (GTDB): domain Bacteria; phylum Bacillota; class Dethiobacteria; order PWVN01; family PWVN01; genus CAZLTH01. Next base: position 1,319 of record CAZLTH010000070.1, read on the forward strand.
GTTGAATAATCTATCTGCAAAGCACGAGCAACTTGATGTTTACAATCGTATCTGTCCATAACCTTTATTAAAAAATCCTTTTCGAATTTCTGAGCAGCATCCTTAAGAGAAGTAATCCCATTCAGATCAATACCATTTAACTTATAATCAAAGTTAAAGTTGTGGGGCAAGTACTCCCTTGTGATTTTTTCTCGTTCACACGTAATAACCAATCTTTCGATTAAATTTTCCAACTCCCTTACATTCCCGGGCCAATCATAGTTTTCCAGAACTTTACATACTCCCAAGTCTAACATCTTATCTTGACTATATCTTTTGTTAAATTTTTTCAAAAAATGATAGACCAGGGGAATAATATCTTCCCTTCTTTCACGCAGGGGGGGGATATAGATAGGTACAACATTAAGTCTATAGTAAAGGTCATTCCTAAAAGAACCTTCTGCAACTAATTGTTCCAGATTCCGATTGGTTGCAGCAATAATACGTATATCCAACTCAATAGGCACCACATCACCAAGCCTGTAAATTACTTGCTCCTGGATAGCTCGCAATAATTTTACTTGCAGATTCAAAGGAAGATCAGCAATCTCATCCAGTAAAAGAGTACCCTTGTTGGCCATTTCCATAAGACCGATTTTACCTTCCTTTTGTGCTCCGGTAAAAGCTCCTCTTTTATAACCAAATAGTTCTGACTCTAATAAGTTTTCGGGAATAGCAGCACAATTTATCTCAATAAATGGACCGCTTTTCCTGCTACTCATTTTGTGTATCATTCTAGCCATTATTTCTTTGCCTACACCTGATTCACCGGTTAACAAAACCGTGGCATCAGTTTTAGACACTCTCAACAGAACATCCTCTACTTGTTTCATAACTTTGCTTTTTGCAATGATATTATCCGTTTCCATAAAATAATTCCGCAATTCTTGCAACTCAGTCAAGTACTTCTGGCTCAAATCAACAGTTTCTTCCACCTGTTTTCTAAGAAGATTAAGCTCATCTATGTTTCTTAAGTTATCCACACTAAAAATAACTTTCCCATCATCATCAAAAACTCGCGTACTGGTAATAAATATCTCCACGCCTGTTCTTAGTTTTTGTATTAGCATAAGAGGATTTTTTCCTAGGACTTTTCTTGTTTGAGAAAGAATAAACCCCTCTTCTCCTAATCTCCGGGATGTTTTTCCCATAATGTCGGAGCTCTTTATGCCTCCTGTCAATCTTTCCACGCTTTTGTTTACCTTGTAAATTTTTCCTTCCTCATCGCTTAAAATAATACCATCATAAGAAGATTCAAAAATACTTTCCAGCTCTTTATTTATTCTTTTAAGACTTTTAAACACATCTACACCCTTAATGCTCTCCATGTCAATAAGAGTGATCAATATGAGTTTTTCGTCTAATTCTTGAGAAAAAAAGATGAAAACATTATTTAAAAATACTTTACTACCTATTTTTCTTGTAAAACAGGTAGTTCGTGACTCCTGCATTTCATCCCATTTTTTCACTTCACAAATATTCAAAAGCAATCTCTCATCAATATTTTTAAAAACTTTCAAAATATCTGCAGCCATATCATTCAAAAACAGCAAACTATCTCCTGGTTTCAAGATAATAATTCCATAGGGAAAAGAAGCAAATAGTTCTTTTAATAAAATGAAGTCAATATTTTCCATAAACGTTCTCCCCTTCCCCTCTTGATACAGTTCTTCTTTTTACTATAACCACTATATCACAACTACTTCACATGCATCAATAATAGAACCAAATATTTTCATCTGTAATTGCTCTGTAACTATACTTGACAAGCTCATAGACTCGTATTTCTTATTACTTGAATTCCATGTCTATTAACATAGCTGAGTAGCTACAGTAAAATACGATTATCTCGTCTTATTTAATATATTTTAAGCTTCAACATAATTTAAACAGGCACCAAAATTTTTTAGTGCCTGTTTAATGCCTGCAAACATTAACCGTTTTCAATAGCTTTATTTCTTTTATGGTAGTGAAACTAAAGAGCTACTTAATGTTGTTTGCGAATTTCTTTCTTGTCAATTTTACCAACACTAGTCTTAGGAATTACATCAACAAATATTATATTACTAGGTATGCCATACTTAGGCAACATCCCTTTAGCAACAAATTCAGCATAAACGCTTTTAATATCTTCTTCCGAAACTTTTCCCTTAAAATCTTCTTTTAGCACCACCAGAGCCAAAGGTCGTTCTCCCCATTTTTTATCAGCAACACCTATTACTGCTGCCTCACTGACCGCTTCATGCTGACTGGCAATGTCTTCCAACTCTAAAGATGAAACCCATTCTCCACCAGTTTTGATAACATCCTTAAGCCTGTCTGTAATTTGCAAATAACCTTCAGGATCTATAAAACCTATATCACCAGTATGCAACCAACCATCAGTCCACAGTTTCTCGCTCTGTTTTGCATCCTTGTAATATCCTTGAGTCAGCCATGGGGCACGAACTACTACTTCTCCTGTACTTTTCCCATCATGAGGCATTGAATTACCACTAGCATCCACTATTCTAAGATCAACATTAGCAATTGGAAGTCCTGTTCGGCAGCGCATTTCAATTTGCTTATCTTTATCCCAGTCAAGCATATGCGGCTTCAAATTGGCAATCGTTAATACAGGGCAAGTCTCCGACATACCATATCCCACATATATGTTAATACCATGTTCAAGCCCTCTACGGCAAAGTTCTTTTGTTAGTGCTGATCCACCGATGATGACCTTCCAGTTAGTCAAATCTATTTCTTTAATTTCAGGACTCTCAATAAGCATGTGCATGATGGTAGGTACGCAATGTGAAAAAGTTACTTTTTCACTATCAATAAGCTTGAGCAGCATCTTTGGCTCATAACGACCTGGGTAAACCTGCTTTGCACCCAGCAAAGTCAATATATACGGCATACCCCAAGCGTGAACATGGAACATAGGTGTTATGGGCATATAAACATCAGCTGAACTAATGCCAGCCTGTGATTTTAAAGCACAAAGTTCAAATAAGTTAGAATAAGTGTGCAGCACAAGTTGACGATGGCTAAAAAAAACTCCCTTTGGCAATCCAGTAGTTCCTGTTGTATAAAACATAGTTGCTATGGTATTCTCATCAAAATCCGGAAAATCATATTCGACGGCACATTTCGAAAGAAGTTCCTCATACTCTCCGTCAAGGACTAAACTGGTTTTAGGTGACTCAGTTTCGTCTGTGAGCAATATTACTTTTTTTACTGTTTCAAATTGATCTTTTACTGCTTCCAAGAGCGGTACGAAATCTGAATTCACCAAAATAACATCATCTTCAGCATGATTAATAGTGTAAATAAGCTGTTCTGGGGTCAAGCGAATGTTGATAGTATGCAATACCGCACCTATCATAGGTATGGCAAAATAACACTCCAAATACCGGTGGCTATCCCAGTCCATCACTGCCACCACATCCCCTTCTTTAACCCCTTGTTCTTTTAACATATTTGCCAGTTGGCATACTCGCTGGTTAAAGGTGGTATAAGTATACCGCAATTTGTCTCTGTAAATAATCTCTTGCTCAGGAGAATAAATTAACGGGGTACGAAGTATATTTTTGATAAGAAGAGGGAAGGGATACGCTGACGGAGTTGGTTCAGTTTTTTTAAACGCCATAATGTTTTTCAACCTCCTTAAAATATTTAGATTCTTTCTGAAGATTCACTCTCACTTTAACTACACCGCTGCAAAAGTTGGTTCTTTTTTTGGTGTCTTCTAATCTCTCCTTTCAGTTCTGCTAGTTATTTACTTTTTCATATCGATTTCATAGGGTATAGCTACAGTAGGCTTTCTTTGCACTAATAACAATAAAAAGAGTGCTACTCCTATAATAAGACCCCAAGCTGGTCCAAACTTAACAATTACTAAGCCTATAAACAGAGCATATCCTTGTGATGTAGGGGTGTTAACCATACGCATAGCAACATAAGCACAAGCGAAACCAGTTAAAATCATTGTAATTGAAAGTGCTACCGGCAAAATTGGCCTCATAAAAGACACCAATGGGTTGAACCATACAATGATAAAAACAAGCCACGACCAGTTAACAAGACCAGTAAAAATAGAATCCATATTTTTGCGACCCATTTTATACTGTTCTATAAAAAAAACAGTAACTCCTGTCCAAACCGGACCGTGCATTGGAATAAAGGCTCCGGCGGTCAACAATTGACCAATGTTGCGAAAAAAGAGCACATAATGTGTTCTCGTCGGATCAATTTCAACTATCTCATCTGTACGAGTACGAGCAGCATCTTGCAAAAGCGAACTACCCAGTATCAGATCACCAAAAACAATAACATAAACCATTACTGCCAAAGGAAATGCTTGCACGTACATATCCCACGAGGGCCAACCAATAAAAAAAGGAGAAACAGCACGAAAAGCTTCCATAAAAGGGGGAATAAAAATACCCGCTTGAATATTGAAAGAAAATTCTCCACTTAAAGGTCCAACAACAGCAGCAATCAAAAACCCAACTAACATAGCCGCAGAAACAAAAAATCGAATAATTTTATTTGTCTCCTTGCTTTTGGCAATCCATACAGAGAACATCAGCAGAAAAAGCACACCCCACACAACACTAAGCGTAACTGGCATAGTTGCATGTCTTGCAAATTCACCATTAAAGGCAGCAATTGCGGAACCAAGAATTATACCAGCACGTAACTCTATCGGCATCCATTGGAAAAATTTGCTACCCAAACCAGTTACAGCAAAAAACAGAAATATCAATGATACAATTATTACCAGAGCGGTCATCGCCTGTATTGCCGGTATACCGGGTTCAAACCCGGCAAGAAAAACCATTGTAAGCGGAAGCGACGGCGTAATCCACCCCGGGGCAAAAGTGTCACCAAACAACCATGCTCCTGCGTAAACCCAAAAAATTTGGGGAACCACTGCCAAAGCCCAAGCTATTTCAAAAGAAAAACCAAAAAAACGCATAAACAAAGGTGCCACAGCAGCACCGGTTGCCATCGACAATAAACCTCCTTGTAACGCCATCGACAAATCAACCGCCACATGAATACCAGGAATACGCATTGTAAAGTATTTACCCCATCTAATTCCCGGTTGAACTTCGCCTTCTTTCCTCACAAGAGCCATAATTTTCCTCCTTTTAACTTTTGTATTTTTTAGAAAATCTAAAACTCACATTAAAACCCTCACTTCCCCCTAGTTTGTCAGCATTACCCTATTCCATTTTTACATCTACGTTAACCACCTTCCTGCTAAAACAAAATTTCATTAAGCAAATTAGAGAAGCTACTTAACAGAATTTTAAGTTGCAAAAATGATGCCAAAACAAAAAAATTTCTGAAGATTTTTTTATTGTTATTCTTACCCCCACATAAATACATAAAAATATAAATATTCTGTTATTTAAATAGTTTTTCTGCTTTGAAATTAGCCGCTAATCAACTAAGTATTCACGCAAAAATAAGTTCCCGGTTTTGGGTAAATAGCGAATTGCTATCTCCGTTTCTGGTTCTTTGACAATTATCCTCACACTGATCCAGCACCTGGATTTGTTGTGGTCGCAGAGTATAATTTTGTTTGTGTTGAATAGTGTGCGGTTTGAGCGCAAGCGCATTCATCTGCTCATTGGTAATTTTCACACCTTTTTTATATTCGGTTTCATGGAGGTAGGCTCTCACTTCTAGACCACTTTTTGTGGTAGTAGTTTGGATATAGTTGAGCACAGTCTCATAGCTATCCAAAGGTCGCCCCGCCCAGTTCTTGCTGATCTCACTGAATAATCGGTGTTCGATGGGGTTCCACTTGGAAGTACCTAGTGGGTAATGACACACAGTTAGCGTGAGACCAAAAGGGTTGCAGAGCTTTGTTTGCAATCCGTGCTTCCAGATGCGGCTACGAGATCCGTTGCTACCGCCGCTGTCTGCAAGGATAAGCAACTCTGTAGCATTAGGATACCGTTTCTGTCCTTCCTCAACGTACCACCTGACCAAGCAGTCTGTGGCAAAGTTAGGAGTATCGTAAGATGTACCGATAAAAACCGAACCTCGGTTGGCCAGTACATCATAGATACCGTAAGGGATAGCGATCCCTTCGGCCTGTGAGCGAAAGTCGTGGTCCTTGACCAAAATGGGCTGGCGAGACCATGCCTGCCCTTGGTTCTTAAAGCAGCCCACCAGTTCTCTTTTTTTGGTATCAACGCTTACCACCATATCGCCCGTATAAAAAAAGCGCTCTCGCTGTCCGGTTATGTAGATAAACTGTTCATTGCGCTCCTTCGGTGAAACCGAGGAGGTGGGAAGCTTCTTATGGTTGACTCGCAGTGAAAACCCCATCTCTTTTAAAAGTTTGCCCACGGTGTTGGGGCTGACCTGTATGTTGAGGCTTCCAAGTTCTTTGGCGATCTTTTCGGTAGACTTGCGAGTCCATCTTAGGGCGCTCATGGGATCTCCAGCTATCTCGTATTCCAATAGCTCCTCAATACGTGCGATTATTTCTGGTGCCCCTTTTTTAGCGGCTTACGGCCGCCACCTGACTTACGAACCCGGTTGTAATCCACTTCTTTAGCCAGTAATTCTCTGCGTCCCCGGGCCACTGTCTTCTCATCAAGACCCAGCAAGCCGGCGATCCTGCGATCACCACCGTGCCCCCATTTTAGGGCCTCCAGCCCGGCGTAGAGTCGTCGCT
>CAZLTH010000071.1:0-6593 GCA_964562355.1 uncultured Syntrophomonadaceae bacterium
ATGTCGCAGAAGCAGTATTAAAAATAGCCGAGGGCAAAACATTCCTCATGGATATCGCTCTAAGTCGGTTTATAGACAACAACGGACAAAAAACAAGCCGCTACTTTTGCAACACCGTTGACATAGGACTGGGAGGAGATACAGCCGCTAGGGTTAATAGGAGCAACAAAGCATTAGGCGGGTTTATTTCTTTTCTCTACAGTGTAATTATTACTCTCATTCTCTACAAGAACAAAGAGGTCACTATCGTACTCAATGATAAAGGTGTTATAACCGGAAAAACTGCTATCCTAGCAGTAACCAATGGGAAATACTTTGGTGGTGGTATGAAAATAGCACCTCTCGCAGAGTTAGATGATGGTCTGCTCGATATTGTTTTTGCACCTGATTTAAGCAAACTAAAACTTTTCTCTTCTATCCCTAGCATCTATAGAGGAACTCACCTAGCCATTAAGGATTTACAATACTTTAGAGGCAAAAAAATAACCATAACTTCTCCGGAAAAAATACTCATAGAAATGGATGGAGAAACACCAGGCTGGACACCGCTGGAGGTCGAAATAATTCCTAGGGCATTAAAGATCATCATCTAAGTCCGTGCCTATCCTTGGTTCGTTACCTTGTTATACTGATTAGGCTCGCGTAGGCAATGTTCAGGGTTTAGGGTTGAGTGATGAGAGTCCGTTAGAGAGGGATTAGGGGTGAGATTCCAGCAAACCAGTCAACTTTTCCCACTCTTGGTACAGTTCCTTGACCCTGTCACGTGCAGCGTGAAATTCTGCCGTCATCTCTTTTGCTTTGGCAAAATCATTATAACTGCCCGGAGCAGCCAGCTCTCTTTCCCAGAAGGAAACTTTTTCTTCTGCTGACGCTATCTCTTCTTCCAACTCTAGCAATTTTTTTTCCAGATTACTCCTCTCTCGCCGTAAAGCCAACTCTTCCTGACGATGCTCCTTTTCTTTCTCTCGCTGTCTCCGGCGAGACGTTTTAGCTAGCTTCGCCTTCCCCTCTGCCGTTTCCGGCAATATCATCTCCTTTTTTTTCTCAGCCGCTTTAATTTCTACGTATTCCTGATAGCCAACCTTGTATAGCTTGACTCGTCCGTCCCTTATTTCTAGGATACTGTTAGCCAGACGAGAGATAAAATAACGATCATGGGAAACCAGCAGCAAAGTCCCGGGATAATCAACCAAGGTAGACTCCAGTTCTTCCACAGCTCTAATATCCAAATGGCTAGTAGGCTCATCTAAAATAAGGAAATTACCATCACTTAACGCTACTTTGGCCAAAGCTAGGCGACTCTTTTCTCCACCACTTAAATCCCCGATCTTTTTAAAAACTTCTTCACCCCGAAAAAGGTATCTCCCTAGGTAATTGCGTACCTCGCCTTCTTTCATCTCTGTCGCTGACTCCGTCATAATAATATCTAGAGGCGTACTTTCCACATCCAGCTCTTCCTGTTCCTGATCAAAATAAGATGTTCTGACAGCAGGTCCAACCCTAACTCTCCCCTTACTTTGAACTTCTTCTCCGGTAACAATACGCAAAAGAGTAGTTTTACCAGCGCCGTTAGGACCAACCAAGGCTACCCGGTCACCCCAACTAATTTTAAAATCAGCTTCTGCAAAGACCTCTTGGACACCAAAAGATTTGGCAACCTGCTCAAAAGCTACCACCATCCTACCACTGCGTCCGGCAAAACCAAAGTTTAAATGCATCCCTGTATCTTTCTGCAAAGCCGCAGCTGGCATCATCTTCTCCAAACGTTTCTCCCGGCTGCGCGCCTGACGCTTTGTCCTAGAATCTGCCGTAGCTGTGCGAATAAAGGCCTGCTCTTTCCTTATAATTCTCTGCTGCTTTTTATAAGTCTTCTCCACAGTAGCTTCGTCAATTTGCTTTTGCCTGCTATAAGCCTCATAGTTGCCCCGGTAACTTTGAAGTTCTTCTTTATCCAACAATAAAATTCTGTTGACTACCCGGTTCAAAAAATAACGATCATGGGAAACCACCAAAAGAGCCCCCGTCCAACTACGCAAATAATTCTCCAACCATTCCACAGTATCTACATCCAAATAGTTAGTAGGCTCGTCCAGAATAAGCAACGCTGGATCTTTCAGAAGTAAAGCCGCCAGCTGTGCCCTAGTTTTTTCCCCACCACTAAACTCTGCCAAGCGACGAGCCAAATCGCTTTCCCTAAAGCCCATCCCCGTAACTACTCGTTGAAGACGATTTTCCAGAGTGTAGCCATCTTTTAATTCAAAAAGCTGTCGCACCTTGTCATATCTTTCCATAAGAAGTGCCAGCACCTGGTCGCCCTCGCTGGCAGATAAGAGAGACATTTGCTTTTCCAGTTCTGAAATTTCTTTTCTTAAAGCAAAAACATCTTCAAGCTCGGACTCAAAAAAAGCCCGCAGGGTCATCTGCGGCAAAAGTAACGGTTTCTGGCTCAAATAGGCCAGAGAAAGTCCTTTGACCTTATCCACCCTACCCTCATCAGGCTCTTCCATACCCATAATTATCTTAAGCAAAGTAGTCTTCCCAGCACCGTTTGGTCCTATCAACCCCACCTTTTCTCCTGCCTGCAGTTTAAAAGATACCCCCGTAATAATTCTGTTATCTCCGTAGGACTTGGAGATATTTTGTACGTTTATCAAAGGTAAAGCCACCGTCCTAATTTGCAATTCATTTTTTTACTATCAAGCCTTTCCCAACTTCAAGTTGTTTCAGCAAAGCCACAACTATAATCTATCCCAAAATTCTCCAAGAGCATTCTTTATATCTGCCCATAGGGAGTCAACATTATTTACTAACGAACTCATCAACTCCAGGCGTAGTCTAAATCCATATCCGCTAACAAATACATGCCTAAATCCTCTATATGGATTCAGTCTAGCTACAATATTTTGGTTGAAAATAGGGGTTTTCCCCTGCTTTTAGTTGCTCATGCTTCTTTTCCATATATCAACCTCCCTCTCTCTAAGATACGCTTAGCAAAATGTTCTCTTGCATCCTCTAATGGGATTAGATCTATTTCACTATCTACCACACCTAAAATCTTACCATACATCTCGAAAAACTTTTCTGGTTTAACCCCCACCACTGCAATATCAATATCTTGTGCCAATTCAATCTCCTCAAGACAGGAACCGAATAATAACACTTTCTCCACATCAAAATCTTTGCTGATATTAATGATTTTAGCTAACTCTCTTTCCAGAAATTCTCTTTTCATAATACACTCGCCTCATTCATTTAAACTGAAAAACACATAAACAACACTATAACTTCGCTTCGCCAGACGAATCAAAACTCCTTCTTATCCTAAGATACTTTTTCCAAGTGTTCCCCGTTATATCCTTCAGGAAAGAAAAGCACTGCTATTTATAAACACTTTCGGACTCCCTACCTGCACTTTCGCTTGGTAGGGAGTCGTTGCTCACCATCCCCCGGACGCTTCACCCTCCTAGGTGTCTCACCATTTCTCATTCTGGCAAGCAGGAAAAACGGGTTATACTAGAGAAAAATTATTTAAGCATGGAGGTGTTTTTATGACCCGAGAACTTAACCTGCTAGCAGGGATCTTTAAAAACCTAGTAGTTGAAAAAAGTAGTACCAATGGTAGCCAAGACCCGATAGTTTTAAAATTGCCGGCTAAGCTTATCGCCACCATAAAAAAAATAGACCAGGATTTGGCCTTGCTCGCCTGGAAAGGTAAAAGTTTTTATGTTCAAATTGATACCCCCGTGAAGGAAAATGAGCTGCTTTTATTGCAATTAAAGAAAGAAAGCCAAGGCAAGCAATTCTACCAGGTTATCGCTCGTTCCCCGGCTGAGGGAGAAAATCCCGGCACAACTAGCTGGTACGTCTTCCCACTTCAAAAAGAAAATACACCGCCGCTGCCCTTCTTGAAGTTAAATTACTTTCAACACCAAAAAAGAAATTATAACGACGAACCAGCCGGCCCATCGTTGGAAATAGCACTACAAACTCGCCACCTCGGTTTTATAATTCTGCGTCTCTCTTCCCTTGCCCCACCTTATACCTGCCGCCTGCTGGTAGAAGAAGAAGGCTACGGCACATTGCTACAGTCCAGCTTACCCCTGCTGCAAGAACAGCTTGAAAAACAATCACTCCCGGTAATTTTTCTTCCCTTTAAAGTGATTCCCTCGCCGGAGAAAAAAACAGATGAAACTGAGTCAAATCTGTTTTTAGATAAAAAGGCTTAAGATTATTTGCTATTTTCTACGTATCATAATATAATAAGATACGTAAGGAGTGAGCTTGCCATGCAAAAGAAACTTACCTTAAGCATTGATGAAGAATTGATCAAATTTGCACATGATTTTTCTCAAAAAACAAACCAACCCATATCACGCCTAGTTGAAAAGTATCTGCAGCAACTTAAAAAACAAGAAAACAAGCAGAATCTACACACACGAGTAAAAGATTTATATGGCCTATTTGAAAACGATCCTATTCCAAACAAGAAAAAGTTAAGGGAAATGTTCCATGCTAAAAGCAACTATTGATTTAAATATTATCCTAGATTTTTTGAATAAAAGGGAAAACCACGCACAGGCTGTGCCCATATTAGACCTTTGCGCCAGGAATATTATACAGGGACATGTCTGTGCCCATGAAATAACAACTTTGTCCTATTTTCTGATGAAAAACTATCATGATACAGAAAAGGTAAAATATGTGCTCTATGAATTGTTGGATCTTTTTTATGTCATACCCATAACAGAATCCATACTCAGAGATGCTTTAACCACTAAAATCAAAGACTACGAAGACGCCGTTATCGAAGTCAGCTCTTTCAAAAATGGGATTGATTATATAGTTACCGGGAATTTGAAAGATTTTAAGCACAGCAAAACAAAGGCAGTTAGTCCTGCCGAATTTTTTGCGCTATACTCACCAAGGTTATGATTAGTATTTTAGCATTTTAAGCATGTTTATATTTTTGCCAACATTACCAAAGACCGGGTTTTATTTTAGCTGAACGAGAGATATGATTCAAGCCTGATTTGAGGACTAAATAGATATCCTCGTTATCTATTCAATGGACTCAAAACGAGCCGTAAAAAATCTAAGTACTGGAGACTCATACACCATTTTTAACCCCTTAATGCTCTCCCTTTTCTTGTAAAGATTAATACAAGAATTTGCAATGACATCCATATGGGCATAAGTATAAACTCTTCTTGGAATCGTTAACCTGACCAACTCCAGTTTTGGGTAGCGGTTCCTACCTTCTTGGTCCCTTCCTGCAGAAACAATACCCCTTTCCATCGCTCGCACACCAGAATCAATATATAACTCCGCCGCTAAAGCTTGTGCTGGAAATTTATCTTGCGGAACATGAGGTAAGAATTTTTTCGCATCTAAAAATACAGCATGTCCTCCAACAGGTCTGACTATCGGAATTCCATTGTCAACCAGTTTTTCTCCTAGGTACTGGATTTGGTGAACCCGGTGTTTAATGTAGTTCTCATCTAGCGCCTCATAGATTCCCCTAGCCATGGCCTCCATATCTCTTCCAGCCATACCGCCGTAGGTCTGAAGACCCTCATAGACAACCACAAGCTGAGTTGCTCTAAGAAAAATATCTTCATCATTTAGAGCTAAAAACCCACCGATATTTACAAGACAATCTTTTTTCCCACTCATGGTGCAACCATCGCCATAGCTCATCATTTCTTTTAGAATATCCGCAATAGATTTATTCTTATAGCCTTCTTCTCTTTCCTTGATAAAAAAAGCATTTTCTACACATCTCGTAGCATCAAACATAACTTTAATGTCATTTTTTTTAGCAATTTCTTTTACGTCCTTGAGGTTTTCCATGCTGACTGGCTGCCCGCCAGCCATATTCACCGTGACTGCAAGACAAATATAGGGGATTTTTTCCGCTCCCACCTTAGCAATCAACTTTTGAAACTTGTCTAAATCAACATTTCCTTTAAAAGGCAATTCTATTTCTGGATCATGCGCTTCGTCCACAATAACATCAACGAAAGTACCTCCGGCTATTTCCTGGTGCGCTCTGGTGGTAGTAAAATACATATTACCAGGAATATAGTCGCCTTTTTTAATCATCACCTGCGATAGTATATTTTCTGCCCCTCAACCTTGGTGGGTCGGAAGCACATACTTAAATCCGTATACGTCTCTCACCGCATTTTCTAAATTCTCAAAATTTACGCTACCGGCATAGGCCTCATCACCTAACATCAAACCAGCCCACTGGTTATCACTCATCGCAGAAGTGCCACTATCTGTCAGTAAATCGATATATACATCCTTTGATCTGAGCAAAAAAGTATTATATCCCGCTTTCTTAGCCGCTTTTTCCCTTTCTTCCTTTGCAATCATCGCAATTGGCTCAACCACCTTAATCCTGAATGGTTCAGCAATATAATCACCCATAATAAAACACCCCTTTATCTTAATTTTGTTTACATTTTATATTATTTTGCAATAAGCGTACCAATATTAATAAAGGTAGTATTTCTGGCAACTTAGGGCTTGTGATAAAATAAACTGTGCAATATTGCGAAGGATTTTCGTTCATAACCAAGGCGTGGAAA
>CAZLTH010000071.1:6603-7951 GCA_964562355.1 uncultured Syntrophomonadaceae bacterium
CGCAGGGTATGGACGAAAAGACAAGTAAGATTGTACAGGTTATTTAGGAACAAGTCCTAAGGGAAAAGCTCTCTATATCTTTGTAAAAACATATTCCACTTCTGTAAAAAATAAATACTATCTGTAAATATTATTTACAGATAGTATATTCTTTCAACCTATTAATAACTTTTGTATGGGATATCCCTAAAGCTTTTGCTGTTTCTCTCGAAGAACTAAATTGCTTACTGGCTTTCGTAATATATTTCTTTTCAATTTCTCTTATTATTTTCGGTAATTTTACAGGGAAGAGCACGCCATCTTCTTCATTATCAATTAAAATCTCTGTCCCAAAGCCAGATGATTTATTACTTATCATTAAATGTTCAACATCAATTGTATCTTGTGCAAATATTACAGCTCTTTCAATAACGTTTTGCAACTCCCTTATATTCCCAATCCAAGCATGTTTCTCTAATTCCTCTAGAGCATTAGTTGTTACTCTTAAATCTATTTTACCTGAAGATTCTCCTATTGTTTTAATAAAATATTTTGCTAGTATTGATAAATCTTCTTTCCTTTCTCTAAGGGGTGGTATATGGATAGGTACAACATTTAACCTGTAGTATAAATCTTCTCTAAAAGTCTTTTCTCTTATCATGCCAAGCAGGTTTCTATGGGTTGCCGATATTATTCTAACGTCAATAGAAGTTTCCTTTTCTCCTCCAATACGTCGTATCCGTTTTTCTTGTACTACTCTTAATATTTTAGGCTGCAGGTGAACCGGCAACTCTCCTATCTCATCTAAAAATATACTGCCTCCTGTAGCTAACTCAAAAAGCCCTTGTTTCCCAGTATTGCTTGCCCCTGTAAATGCGCCTTTTTCATAGCCAAAGAATTCACTTTCCAATAATGTATCAGGAACAGCCGCACAATTGACGGCTACAAAAGGTCCCTTGCCGCGGTTGCTACTTTGATGTATTGCCCTAGCAAATAATTCTTTACCTGTACCACTTTCCCCATAAATCATAATATTTGCCTCTGTCTTGGAAACTGACTTGGCTAGCAAAATTACATTTTTTATGCTGCTTGATTCCCCTATAATATCTTCAAATCTTACCATAGCGGGACCTGATATGGTTTGTACTAACCTCCTAACTTCAGCCATTTCTTGGAAGATTAAAAGAGCCCCAGTTTTAATACCTAAATCATTTTTTATTACTTTAGTATTTAAAATTAAATTCACCGCTTTATTTCTAATCTTTGTACGTACTTCTACATGGGTTTTATCATATGTATCCAGCTTTGGATTATAAATTTCCTTTGGTATAATAAGATTAATGTTAGTATTCTTTTCTTCAGAAGTGAT
>CAZLTH010000072.1:0-7949 GCA_964562355.1 uncultured Syntrophomonadaceae bacterium
ATCCCATTATCACCCCCAGCCGTTGGCCCTATATGGCCAACGCCACCTTTAACCCGGGAGCCGTAAGACATAACGGCGAAATCCTGCTATTGGTACGGGTAGAAGATATGCGTGGATTTTCTCACCTAACCTTGGCCAGAAGTAAAGAAGGCAAGACCGGGTGGCAAATTGATGAAACCCCAACCATACAGCCGGATTCCTCAAGAAACGAGGAAAGATGGGGCGTCGAAGATCCACGCATCGTCTGGTTGGAAGAACAACAGCAATATGCTATCTCATATGTCTCTTTTTCCAAAGACGGTCCCGTGGTTTCCTTGGCTTTGACCAAGGATTTTAAAACTTTTGACCATTGGGGAGCCATGTTACCGCCAGAAGATAAGGATGCTTCCCTGTTTCCCCGCAAGATTAATGGAAAATATGTTCTGATTCACCGCCCTATAATCCGGGGTGAGGCACATATCTGGATTGCTTTTTCACCGGATTTAAAGCACTGGGGTGAACACAAAATATTGATTCCCGTGCGTCCAGGCTGGTGGGACAGCACTAGGGTCGGGTTGGGTGCTCCTCCTGTTGAAACTGACGAGGGCTGGCTACTCATCTACCATGGTGTGCGTATGACAGCTTCCGGTAGTCTTTACCGGGCAGGTCTTGCCCTTCTGGATCTAGATGAACCCTGGAAAACCATCAGGCGCTGCGACAACTGGGTTTTCGGACCTCTTGAGAATTATGAACGGGTAGGGGATGTCCCCGGCGTTACTTTCCCCACCGGCGTTATTATCAACAAAGAAAAGAAAGAACTGATGATGTATTACGGTGCCGCTGATACTTCTGTCTGCTTAGCGACAGCCAACCTTGACGAGGTTCTGGATTATGTTTTAAAGTCACCTAACCCAACGAAGTGTGATTTTTAAATGAAGGTAGCTATGCTTTCTCCCATTTCTTGGCGGACGCCCCCACAGCATTACGGACCATGGGAATGGGTGGTCAGTCTGCTGACAGAGGGATTGGTAAAGCAAGGAATCGAAGTGTTCTTGTTTGCCACCGGTGATTCACAGACCTCTGCTCACCTGCGCTGGACTGTGCCACAACCATATTCCGAGGACCCGGAGGTGGATCCCAAGGTAGCAGAATGTTTACATATCTCTTCGCTTTTTGAGGAAGCAAATAACTTTGACATTATTCACAACCAGTTTGATTTTCTGCCTTTAACCTACAGCAAACTGGCAGAAACGCCGCTGGTAACAACTATCCACGGCTTTTCTTCGCCCAAAATAGTGCCTGTTTATCAGAAGTACAACCATCACTGTTTTTATGTGGCTATCAGCGAGACAAATCGTCACCCGGACCTTGACTATATAGCCACCATTCCACACGGCATACCGCTAGAAGACTATCCCTTCCTAGGAAAAGAAGGTAATTACCTTCTTTTCCTAGGGCGAATCCATCACGACAAAGGAACTCATGAAGCCATTCGCCTGGCCAAACAGGTAAAAATACCCTTGATTATTGCCGGTATTGTTCAAGACAGGGCTTACTTTGATAAATTTGTCGCTCCCTATATTGATGACAAGGCTGTCAGCTATATCGGACCAGTAGGACAACCTCAAAAAGGCGAAATACTGGCAGGCGCACGAGCCCTCTTGCACCTAATCAACTTTGAAGAACCTTTTGGACTCAGTGTAGTGGAGGCAATGGCCTGCGGCACACCCGTCATAGCAATGAATAAAGGAGCCATGTCTGAACTCATCATTGATGGAAAAACTGGTTTTTTGCTTAACAGCCTGAAAGAGGCCGCACCAAAAATCGCCGCCCTTTCCACCATATCCCGTGCTCATTGCCGGGAACACATAGAAAAAAATTTTTCAGTAGAAATAATGGTGCGACGTTATTTAGAAGTCTACCAGGAAATAATTGCAATCAGGAATTAAAGATAAAGGTAACTACTCAACTAAGCTGCTGCAGCAATACCTCGTTCGCTGGATTTTATGTGTGTATCGGTGCTCAAATCTTTCGGGCAGTGCAATAACTCCCTCGCTTCTCTCGGTCAAACAAATTGCCCTGCTATCCTCAAGATTTTCCGCTCCTTTTTATTACTAAAATCAATGCTCACTCCGGTATATGCTGCAACAACTTAGGCGACTTTGAGAGAATTTTAAAAACAGCTCAATAGATCTGAGTAGTTACAGATAAAGATTAAGAAGGGCGGAAAACTGATGACTACTATTGACCCTGTACAACCTTTGCGAGTAACTTTTATTGGCAGTTACCCACCACGCAAGTGCGGTATTGCTACTTTTACGACCGATCTTTTAAACGGTATTCAAGATTTTTATCTCAACGGAACTAACTCTGGCAAGCAAGAAAAGCTGCAGGTCATTGCTATGAACGACACCACTACCTCGCCGGGATATGACTATGACAGGGAAGTCAGTTTCGAGATAAGAGAACACCGTCAGGAAGACTACCGCCGGGCTGCCGCTTTCATTAACCTTTCCTCCACCGATGTGATTTCTCTGCAGCATGAGTTCGGTCTTTTTGGCGGCGAAAACGGCAGTTATATTATTCGCCTACTGCAACAATTGAAGAAACCCCTGGTGACAACTTTACATACCGTTCTGGAAAAACCTACCCCGGAACAACTAAAAACCTTAAAAGAAATCTGTCGTCTCTCTTCTGCCGTTATCGTACAGGCAGAAAAGGCTGTTGGCATGATGAAAAATATTTATGATGTACCAGCAGAAAAAATCGTCATGATACACCACGGCACACCGGATGTGCCTTTTCTGGATTCTTTTTATCACAAAGAGCAGTTTCAGGCTGAAGGGAAAAAAGTGCTTTTTACTTTTGGTCTCCTCAGTCCAAGTAAAGGTATCGAATATGTTATCAAAGCTCTCCCGAAAGTTGTGGCGGAATTCCCCAACCTTCTTTTCATCATCCTAGGAGCTACCCACCCGGCGGTCGTAGAACACAGTGGCGAAGAATACCGCCACTCCCTGGAAAAAATGGTCAAGGATAATAATCTGGAAAAAAATGTTGTTTTTCATAATCAGTATGTCACCTTAAAAGAATTACTGCAATTTATGGAAGTTAGCGATATTTATATAAGCCCTTATATCAATAAAGAGCAGATTGTTTCTGGCACTCTCGCTTATGCGCTGGCCTGCGGTAAGGCCATCATCTCAACACCTTATTGGTATGCGGAAGAGCTACTAAACGATGGCAGGGGGCACTTGGTATCTTTTCGTGACAGCCAATCTATTGCCGAAGCTTTAAAGGCATTATTAAAAGATGATACCCGGCACAACCAAATGCGCAAAAAAGCTTACCAGTTCGGTCGACAGATGATCTGGCAGAAAGTAGCCCAAGCCTATTCCCACACATTCAGGCAAGCACTCTTCAACTACACCGATATCTTTGTCCATCCTTCCCGGGAAAAAGATCCCTCCAAGGGTTTAGATGTCCCCAAGATAAATCTTTCTCAAATGCGTACCCTGACTGATGATACTGGCTTTTACCAGCATGCTGTTTTTACCGTGCCTAACCGCCAGCACGGCTACTGCACCGATGATAATGCCAGGGCACTGCTGGTAGCGGTGATGAACTGGCGCATCCATAAAGATAAAACCATCCTACCACTACTGTACGTCTATTTAAGCTTTTTAAATCACGCTTTAAATACAGAAAAGGGGCGTATGCGAAATTTCATGTCTTTTAACCGGGAATGGCTAGAAGAAGCAGGCTCGGAAGACAGTCACGGGCGTACAATCTGGGTCTTGGGATACACTGTCGCCCATCCCCCTACTAGGGCTATATTGAATATAATCACCCGCCTTTTTAAACAAACTATAGACGCAACTACCTCCTTCAAGGCCTCCAGAGCCTGGGCTTACTCTGTACTTGGTTCTCTGTATTACCTAGAGCATTTTGGCGGCGATACAGAAGTAAGGCGTATCGTAAAGGAACTGAGCTATAATCTTTTAACATTATTAAAGGCAAATGCTACTGAAGACTGGTTCTGGTTGGAAAACTCTCTCACCTACGATAATGCTCGCCTGCCTCACGCCATTCTTGCTGCCGGTCATTACTTGCATGATAGCGAAATGTTTGACCTCGGCCTAAAGGCTTTGGAATGGCTCATTGCTGTACAAACTGATTCCGCCAAGGGACATCTAGTTCTTATCGGCAATAAAGGCTGGTACCAGCGTGACGGCAAAAAAGCTCGTTTTGATCAGCAACCGCTGGATGCAGCTGCCCTTGTTACTGCCTGTAGGCATGCTTACATGATTACAAAAAAGCCTTACTGGCGTGAAAGAATGGCTTGGGCTTTTAGCTGGTTTCTCGGCAATAATGATATCAACCAGCCTATCTACAATTTTGCAACCGGTGGCTGTTACGATGGTCTTGAGCCAGGAGGTACCAACCAAAACCAGGGAGGCGAGTCAACCATTGCTTTCCTGTTGGCTCTGCACAAAATGTATTTAACACCATCCTTTGAAAACGGAGAGTTGCTAATTGAAAAGTAAACATTGAGAGGTGGTTTTTATGTACGTAGTAATTCTCGCCGGGGGTAGCGGCACACGCCTCTGGCCCTTGAGCAGGGAGCAATTTCCCAAACAATATCTTAGTCTATACCATGAAAAACAAACCCTCTTTCAGGATGCTATCAATCGGGCTTGGGCAGTCGTACCTACAAACCGGATAATTATCGTTACCCATCAAGATCAAGCAGAAACTGTCAAGCACCACTTAGCTGAGATGAAAATTAAAGACGCTACTTTACTATTAGAACCTGTAGCACGTAACACCGCCCCCGCTATCGGTCTGGCCGCTTGGTATCTAAGAAAAACAGTCGGTCCTAATACAATTATGGCTGTACTACCGGCAGATCACTTGATTCCCGTCCGGAAAAGATTTGTCGCTCTGATGCTACACGCACAACTAGTAGCACACGATTATGGACTGGTTACTTTCGGCATCCGTCCTGATTATCCTGAAACAGGTTATGGTTATATCTATTGCGGCAAGGAACTTGATCTGCTAGATGTCTATCCAGTAGAAAAATTTGTGGAAAAACCGGACTTGGCAAAAGCCAAAGAATATATCCAGGACTCTCGCTTTCTCTGGAACAGCGGTATGTTTATGTTCCAAGTAGACAAACTAACATCTCAATACCGCCGTCACCTGCCTGATTTAAGCACTTCCCTAGATAAGATTGATTATAAAACGTTTTCTAACTTGGCAACAGCCTACCAGGGAATGTCTTCTGTTTCTATTGATTACGGCCTTTTAGAAAAATCAGAACAAGTAACCGTTATTTCGACAGATATTCCTTGGAGCGATATGGGCAGCTGGGAAGCTTTTTACAAGATGTCTTCTAAAGATACTGCCGGTAATTATATTCAGGGTAACGTTGTTAGTGTAGATACTAAGCAAAGCCTGATTATTTCTCGCTCCCGTTCTCGTTTGGTAACTACTACTGGCATAGAAGACCTAGTGATAGTTGATACCGATGACGCCCTGCTGGTTTGTAGCCAGGAAAAGTCACAAGGTGTCAAAAAAATCGTGGCAGAACTTAAAAGAAAAGACGCCCAAGAAGCCAAGGTACATACCACTGTTTATCGCCCTTGGGGTAGCTTTACAGTACTGGAAGAAGGCGAAGGTCACAAGGTAAAACGTATCTCTGTCCATCCCGGCAAACGCCTCAGTCTACAAAGCCATCAACATCGCTCCGAACACTGGGTAGCAGTCAAGGGCGAAGCCAAGGTAACAGTAGATACAAAGATAATTTTGCTTAAAACAGGGCAACATATCTTCATCCCGGCTCAGGCACACCACCGTATGGAAAACAGCAGCAAAGAATTGCTGGAAATAATAGAAGTGCAAACTGGCACTTACTTGGGGGAAGATGATATTCAACGTTACGAAGATGATTACGGTAGAACCGGGCAGACAGAAAAAAAAACAGGAATAGATAAAACAGCAGAATTTTACCGCCATTATACAGAATGGCTAAGCTTTACAGGACTGGATATAGAAACCAAGCAGGAACTTGAAGCCATGCAAGGAGATCAAGCAGCTATCGAAGAACGTTTTACCACCGAGCTGGCCTTTGGTACCGGTGGGCTACGCGGCATAATCGGCGCTGGTCTTAATCGCATGAACATCTATGTGGTAAGAAAAGCCACCCAATGCCTGGCTAACTATGTTAATGAGCAACACTGGTCGGCCAAGGCAGGGGGGAAAGAAAACCAACCAGCAGTCGCTATCGCCTACGATACACGCCACTACTCACGAGAATTCGCCGAAGCAGCGGCCCTAGTACTGGCTGCCAATGGCATTAAAGCCTTTATTTTTGATAATCCACGCCCAACCCCCCAACTCTCTTTTGTGCTGCGTGAGCTGGGCTGTGCTGCCGGGATAGTTATCACGGCTAGCCATAACCCGTCCCCATATAATGGCTACAAGGTTTATGACCCTGACGGGGGGCAAGCAGTAGCTCCCATGGTAGATTACCTCACAGAAGCCATGTCCCTGCTGGATATTTTCCGAGAAGTACGCACCATTTCTAGGGAAGAAGCTGAAAATAAAGGGTTACTGGAAGTTATCAGTGCACAGCTTGATCACCTCTACCTGAAAAAAGTTTGCTCTCTTTCGCTCAGCAATCCAAAACAAAAATTACGAGTCGTCTTCTCTGCCCTGCATGGAACAGGAGCCTGCTTTATTCCCCAGCTTTTACAGGAAACAGATTATATTGATTTAAAACTGGTAGAAGAACAGATGCAACCGGATGGTTCTTTCCCCACTGTAAAAGTCCCCAATCCCGAAGAACCAGAGACTTTAAGCCTGGCCCTAAACTTGGCCAAGGAATACCAAGCCGACCTAGTCATGGCTACCGACCCCGATGCTGACCGCTTAGGATGTGCTGTCCGGGATGAAGACGGAAGCTATAATCTCCTTACAGGCAATCAAATGGGTGCATTACTGGTAAACTATATCTTGGAACTCAAGCAGGAAAGAAAAGAACTGCCGGCAGATGGCATCATCGCAAAGACTATTGTAACCGGAGATTTAGGAAAGATGGTCGCTGCTTCTTACGGTGTAAAAACCGTAGAAACTTTGACTGGCTTTAAATATATCGGGGAAAAGATTAAAGAATATGAGGCCAAAGGTACGTCGACTTTTCTCTTTGGTTATGAAGAAAGTTACGGCTACCTAGCAGGAACTTTTGTGCGTGATAAAGATGCCATGATTGCTGCTTTACTCATTGCTGAAATGACTGCTTACTACCAGGAAAAAGGCAAAAATCTAATACAAATTTTAGAGACTCTTTCCCAAAAACATGGCTACTATCAAGAAACTCTCGTTTCTGTCCCTCTGAAAAATAGCGCTGAAAAAAATAAACTAACCCAGCTTTTTGATAAATACCCCCCACAAGTTGCCGGAATGAAACTGCTAGAGAAAAGAGACTATTTCCAGCGAAAATCCTGGGATATAACTACTACCGACCATGTCTTTAAAGAAGACCTGACCCTACCGCGCTCGGAAGTTCTATATTACAAATATGCTGGCGGCTCTTGGTTCTGCGTCCGCCCCTCAGGCACAGAGCCTAAGGTCAAAATCTACTTCTCAGTCGTGGGTAAAAACAAACAAGAAGCCAGCAACAAGCTGGCAAGACTGAAAGAAGCTGTTCTCTCCATACTGGAAAAGAAGGAATAATAATAACTGCTCAGGTTGTCAGGTTCAAGGTTCACGGTTCACGGTTTGGGCATCCTGTTCCCCAACTTTGAACCTCGGAACACTGTATGCCCATCTTTTCTAAAACGGTTCACGATAGGCTTATCTACGTTTTCATCGGCAAGAAACTTCATTGAGTCATAATCTATCCCAAAAATCCGAAATAGCATCTTTTATATCAGCCCAAAAAGGTTCCAGATTATCTACCAAGTCCA
>CAZLTH010000073.1:0-7948 GCA_964562355.1 uncultured Syntrophomonadaceae bacterium
AGTAGTTGATAGGTGGCGAGAACATGTTGTTGCTATGCGGCAAGGTTTGAGAATTGATGGTACTAGAGGAGAGCTTACTGTGCCTCTTAAAGCTATTGAGCCTCAGGAGCTGAAAGGACCGTTAGACTTGGTACTTCTCTCTGTAAAGTCTGTAAGTACTAGAGCTGTTTTAAAAACCCTTGTTCCGTTGTTGCAGGAAAAATCAACAGTTGTTTCTTTGCAAAACGGTATTAACGAAGATTTGATTGCCGCCGAGATAGGTCGCAAAAGAACAGTAGGTTGTATGATTGGTTGGGGAGGTACTTCTGTAGGTCCCGGCCACCTTACGCAAACAGCACCAGGGGTGTTTGTTTTGGGAAGGCTTGATGGGCAAGTGGACGATGAGCTGGAAGATGTGCGGAACATATTATCCCATGTTGAAGAATCCTCGGTTACTTCTAATATATATGGATATCTTTGGTTGAAGCTTGTTATCAACTGTGTTATCGCTACGGGAGCACTTCTGGCCAAAACTGTTGGTGAAACAGTAGCAAACAAGGAAACCCATGCCGTCATTAAAGAAATTGTTGCTGAAGGGTTAGCAGTAACTGCTGAGCTGGGGATCTGTTTGGAAACTGTAGGTCAATCCTTTACTCCCGAACAGTATCTGGCACTGAAGGAATTTGTTGCTGAACGTATTATGCAGGCTTTTGAAGCTGAACATGCCAATGTATTTCCCTCCATTTATCAGGATATTCAAAAGGGGCGCAAATCTGAAATTGATTTTATCAATGGGCATGTTGTTGCCAAAGGCACTGAGTTGGGAGTGGCTACTCCTTTAAATGAAGCCTTGGTAGCCATGATTCATGAAATTGAAGATGGCAGTCGTTCACCGGGTATGAACAATTTCTATCAACTGGAAAAGTTGCTATAAAGGAGTTACGGGGAGGTTTTTGAATAAATTTTGAAGGAGGTTGTCAATAATGAAGGCTGAATTTTCGGAAAAAATTATCATTACAGCTGCTATTACCGGTGGTTTGCATGGCAAATGGGCTAATGAGGCTATTCCTCAGCAGCCGGAGGAACAGGCACAGGATGCTTTGGACTGCTATAATGCAGGAGCCTCTGTACTGCATCTACATGTACGAGGAGAAGATGGGCAGAACACGCCAGATATAAGTAGGTACAACAAAGCATGCCAGCTTATTGGTGAAAAGTGTCCAATCATAAGGCAGATTGGTAATGGCATCGGGGCACGCTTGAGTGAAGACATGAAAGTGATAGGAGCAACTTTGGAGCAGCGGCTTAATCTTCTAAATATTAGGCCACAGGTAGAGATGCATACCATTAATGGGGGTACTTTTGAATTCAGGACCAAGTACGGTAGTGATATT
Organism: uncultured Syntrophomonadaceae bacterium; assembly: GCA_964562355.1. Taxonomy (GTDB): domain Bacteria; phylum Bacillota; class Dethiobacteria; order PWVN01; family PWVN01; genus CAZLTH01. Next base: position 1,374 of record CAZLTH010000073.1, read on the forward strand.
TTTAACAATCCCCTACCATTTAATGAGAAGTATGTGCAGGGTTGTAATGATCAAGGAGTCGGCATAGAAGTAGAAATATATGATATCAGTCATATTGCTAATATTATGGAGTTAGTTGAAAAAGGTGTTCTGCGGACACCAGTGCATTTTAGCTTTGTTTTAGGAATCCAAGGCGGGGCTCCTTTTTCGCCCCAAAATCTTCTGTATATGTTGGATCAAATTCCGGAAGGGTCCAGTTGGCAGGTGGTGGCTATTGGCAAAAACCATGTAAAAGGGTCTCTTTTGAGTATGGTTATGGGAGGGAATGTCAGAACGGGTCTCGAAGACACTATTTTTTACAAAAAAGGTGAACTTGCCAAAAGCAATGCCCAGTTGATTGAAAGAATGGTTATGTTTGCTAGATCAATAGGGAGAGAGCCTGCTACTGTTGAGGAAGCAAAAGAGATGTTGGGATTAAAAAATGAAGCATGAAACGATGATAGAAGAGCACTCGGAAAAAAACTGAAAAAAGGAATAGGGTTTCTGGGTCTTTTGGTCATGTGTGTTGGTATTAATATTGGGGGATCTCTGTTTGCACTGACTGGTATTGCTGCTGATCTTACAGGGCCATCGCTGCCTTTGGCGATGGCAATATCATCTATCCCTATACTGTTAGCTCTTGTTCCTTACAGTATGTTTACCAAGGCTTGGGCTACAACCAGTGCAACTTATCGTTATTCGCAGTTGTTTAATCCTACTGTGGCTGCTGTTAGCATGTTATCGTTACTGGTTGCAATTTTAATAGGGGGGCAACCCCTGTTTGCTTTTGCTTTTGGCATATATTTTGCCGAATTAATCCCTGCTTCTCCCATATTGGTCGGGGTTTTGTTGCTAACGGCTTTCTACATCATCAACTTATTAGGGATTAGATTTACTTCTAAAATACAAAATGTTCTGTTTTTAGTGTTGCTGTCTGCCCTCTTGTTGTATGTGGTTCTTGGTGTCAGGCAAGTTAGTCTGGTTAATTTTTCTAACCCCTTCCCTGCAGGGATGGGAGGGCTCTTTGCGGCAGCAGGGTTACTTTATACTTTTAGTGCGGGAGGCCTTTTCGTCATTGATTTGGGAGGCGAAGTTATCAAGGCTGAAAAAAATTATTCCAAAGCATTATTTTTAGGAATATTAACAGCCGTAGTTCTATACCTGTTAATACATGTGGTTACTATTGGTGTCTCAGACTGGAGTATCTTAAGAGATAAGACGTTAGTAGTAATAGCTAATAATTTTATGTCTCCGATTTCCTTAGTTTATTTTATTGTTGGAGGAGCATTAGTAGCTAGTGCCACTACTGTAAATATTATTTTTGCTGTAGTTTCCAGGGGTATTATGGTAGTTTCAGAGGATGGATTACTCCCTGCGTTTCTTGGCAAAGTAAACAAACGTTTTGCTACTCCTCACTGGGGGCTAACAGCGTCTTACCTGCTGTGTGTTCTGTCTATTGTAACGATTCCTTCCCTCATGTTTTTTGGTTCTATGTTAAACTTGGGCCTAGTTTTTTCTATAACTGTTGTTTGTTTAGCGGCTGCAGCTGTACCGGTTCGTTTTCCTGAGCTCTATAAAAGGTCTGGTTTTAAAATGTCCGGTAAAATATTCAGTACCATTTGCTACACGGTGGTTGTACTGAATGTTTTTATTTTTCTTTTTTTATGTATGGCTATTGGTATGTCAGCAGTGCTTTTTATGGGGATAGTTTTTGCTTCTTATCTCTTTTACCTTAGTCGCACTAAAATTATAAAAGAAAAAGGTAGAGACGTTATAAGGCCTTTTTGATTAACAAAATCAAGGTTCGCTTTGGTATATACTGCCTGCCTGTGCGTCTACCTGTGCGTTGCACGCAGACAGGTCGCACGCAGACAGGCAACAGCTTAGGGAACTTTGAGAAAACTTGAAGGATAGAGTAATAGGCTGAATAGTTGTCAATTTTTGGAAAAGGGGATTGGTAAAGGGGCGAGTTTACATTGGTTTTAGCAGTTGTAGTGATTTTGTGTATAAGTTTTATCATTGGAGTTAGTGGCATAGGAGGGTTTCTTTTTCCTCCTATAATAATGTCTGTACTGGATATTGGTATCAGGCAAGCTATAGTTACCTCTTTGGGCAGTTTTATATTGATAACAGTCGCTCTTTCTCTGACGTACTATAAGCAAAAGATGGTTAATACCTATTATGGTTGGCTTTTGGTGCTAGGCGCACTCCCGGGAATTGCGTTGGGGTTAAGAGTGAACTTGATTTTTTCTGAAAAAGCTTTGATAAATAGCTTGGCCGCTTTTTTGCTACTCATGGGTATATCTCTTGTGTTTAAAAGGTTTTCTAGAAATAAAGCGGTAGCGGTCAGTTCTGAGAGAGATATTGGAAAAAAGTCTTTTGACAGAAAAATCATTAGGAGCAAGGCAGCCCTGGTAGCAGCTGGGTTTCTAGGTGGCACGATGGCTGGTTTTATTGGTGTTGGTGGTCCTGTTGTAACCATTCCTTTTATGCTAAATGCCGGGTATGAACCAAAGGAATCTATAGGTTCTTCCACTTTCAGTGCTGTTTTTATTGTTAGTTTTGCCTTTCTGGCTCATTTGAGATATACAGAAGTAAGCGGGTATGATGTTGTACTGTTGGGGCTTTTGGGGGTAACCGGGTCCTTTGTGGGGGCTTACTTTGTTGGTCAGATCAAGGAAAGTACGAGCAACTCTATTATCACTGTGGTAACTCTTTTTTCTGCGATATATATTTTTTTGTTTCGCTAAAAAACTACTAGACTATTTTTATAGGAAGGAGAAATTGCTGTTTTGAAGACTATCAGAGATAACATTGATTACGAAAAGATCTTAGAAGACAGTAACAAGAAATATGCAGGTTATTTTTGTTCTTATGTGCCGGAGGAGATTTTTCAGGCGGCAGGGTTAACTCCTGTGCGTTTGTTTTCCCGACCCGGTCATATAAGCAGGGCCGATGCTCATTTGCAGAGCAATGTTTGTTCCTTGGCACGTTCTTGCCTGGAGTTGGCTCTCTCTGCAACGGGAAAGAAGTTTACGACCTTTGCCTTTGCGCACACCTGTGATACGGTGCAATGTTTGGCAGATATCTTTCAAGTCAACCTGACGGAAAAACTTGTGTTTAACCTGATTGGGCCTGTTAATAGGGAGGCGAGAGGGGCGAAGGATTTTTTGGTGCAAGAGTTAGCCTTGCTGGTAAAGCAGCTGGAGGACTCTCCGGGAAGAAAGATAACAGAAGAAGATTTACAGGCAAGTATTCAGATCTATAACAAACTACGGGCTTTGCTGGTTGATTTCAATGTCAGGCGGGCAGAGTGGTCTGCCCTGGAATTCTACCAAGTTTTGCAGACAGTCATGCTTTCCCCCAAAGAGGAGGCTATAAAGCTCCTGGAAGAGAAACTGTCCTCAAAATTTACGAGCGACAAAGAGGTTGACCAGGTAAAATCAAAAACAGTAAAAAACGAAGAAGACCCCGGAGTTTATCTGCAGGGAGCACTTCTTTATGACCTGACCTTGGTGCAGAAAATAGAGGAAGCAGGTGGACGGGTAGTGGGGGATAGTCTCTGTAACGGTACCCGTTATTTTGCCACACCTGAAGTAACTATAAGTAGTGGAGAAGGGGCATTGGAGGCTTTAGCTGACCGTTATCTTAAACGTCTTCCCTGTGCCGCCAAGCACCCTGATATAGCTGAAAATGAAGCATATATGCTAGAAGAAGTAGCCCGAACAGGTGCTAAAGGAGTTATTTTTATAAATGATCTTTTCTGCGAACCGCACAACTGGGACTTGGTTCCTTTGAGTAAAGCACTTAAAAAATCAGGCATTCCCCAGCTAACGCTGCAGATGGATCAAATGGGAGTTACAGAGCAGATAGTAACTCGCTTGCAGGCATTTATGGAGCAGTTGGAAGGGGGGGCAAGGTAATATGCAAAAGTATCGCAAGCTCAAAAGTAATTTACTTCTGCAAAAAATTATGCAAAAAGACTATATCAAAACCAAGGTGATGCACAAGATAGCCCCATCAGCCTGGATAACCAGTGGCGCACCTGTAGAGATTATCAGGGCTATGGGTATCATTCCCTTTTATCCGGAGAATTATGGTGCTCTTTGTGCAGCCCGCAAAGCTTCGGGGGAGTTATGCCAGGAGGCAGAGGAAAATGGTTTTTCCCGGGAGATTTGTGCCTATGGTCGCAATCATTTTGGTTCTCTCATCAACAGCAAACTGGCACCTCTAGGAGGGCTACCCCGTCCCGATATGCTTATAGCCTGTAATAATATTTGCGGCACGGTTTTGAAGTGGTACCAGCTTCTGGCAAGAGAATTGAACATCCCCTTATTTTTTCTGGATACGCCTTACTCTACAGGGAAGGTACGAGAAAGTGTTATTTCCTACGTAGAAAGCCAGCTGCATGATCTAGTAGATTTTCTGCAAAGACATACACGGCGCAAGTTTAAAGTAGACAAACTGCAAAAGATAATGGCGTTGTCTTCTGAGGCTACTCACCTCTGGCTGGAAATAAGAGAGCTGGGGAAACATAAACCTTCCCCGATAAATGCTCCTGATCTTTTTGTCAATATGGCTCCTATCGTTGTTTTAAGAGGGACTCGCACGGCGACAGATTATTACCGGAAACTTCTAAAAGAGTTGAAAGAGCGAGTGGAAAGGGGCGAGGGGGCATTGGTGGAAGAAAAGCACCGGCTTCTTTGGGATAATATTGCTATCTGGCATCGGCTCTTTTCTTTTTATGGTCTCTTTACAGAGCATGGTGCTTGCTTTGTTACAGATACCTATACCGGGGCCTGGTCAGGAGAGCTTTCCATGGAGAAAGACCCTTTTCGGGCTATGGCTGGCGTATATACTGAAATTCTTTTAAACCAGGGAATTAAACCTCGTGAAGAGGTAATGTTGCAAGCAATCAGGGAATATGAGATAGATGGTTTCGTGATGCATGCCAATCGCTCCTGCAAGCCTTATTCCCAGATTCAGTACGACCTGCGGCGACTGGTTTCTCAGAAAACAGGCCTACCCGGATTGATTATTGAGGCAGATATGTGTGACCCTCGTAATTATGCTGAAGGAAGTATTAAAACTAGGGTGGAAGCTTTTTTGGAAACTCTTTCCTGATTTTTCTGGTCATCCTTTAAGTCTTATCGGCAGAGAAGTTTGGGGAGATTGAGGAAACATTTTATTCTAATTTATCAAAAACTTAAGGTGGTGTTTTTATGACGATGGAGATGACTTCACGGGAAAGAGTAAATGCTACATTGAGGCGCGAGGAGCCTGATCGTTTACCTATTGATTTTGGGTCAACCCATAATTCAAGCGTAAGTATTGTCGCCTATAATAGGTTAAAGAAACATCTGGGAATAAAATCCAGGTCATATATGCGAGACCCAATACCAATGCTAGTGTCGCCAGACCTAGATGATGGTTTGGAAATATTAAAAAAAATGGGAAGTGACACCCTGCCATTAACTCGTTATTACAATAACGGTATGCCTGCTACTGATTGGAAAAAATGGCTATTAAAAGACGGCTCAGAATGTATGGTTCCTGGTCAGTTTAATCCTGTGGAAAACAAAAAAGGGGATCTAGAGCTTGCATTGTTTAATGGATTGGCCAATTTTCGGATGCCCAAGGATGGTTATTATTTTGATAAAGTGAATAGCCCTTTGGGTTTTATTGAGAATCGCCAGCAGTTAGAAGAGGTGTTGCCTTTTTTAAGAGAAAGCGGTATTTTTCATATAAGAGAAGAAGAATTAGAAATAATTAGAAATAAAGCCAAGCACCTTCATGAGGAAACTGATTATGCCCTTGTTGCCTCGGGTGGTCCGCTGTTTTTTTCACTTTATCAAATTGGTCAAGAATTATTTGGTTATGAAAAGTTTTTTATTTTAATGGCATCGAAACCAGAGTTTGTCCATTGCTGGATGGAATTTCTTACTACATCGCTGGAAGAAAAACTTACTAAATATTTGAAGATGATGGATAAATATATTGATGTAATTATGATGGGGGATGACTTTGGCACCCAAGTGGGACCACAAATCTCACCCAAAATGTTTGGAGAATTATTTAAGCCCTACATGGCAAGGATTTGCAAATTGATTCATGAGATTAGTCCAAACGTAAAAATACTACTACATTCCTGCGGCTCGGTGGCTCCATTCATCCCTGATTTCATCGAGATTGGGATAGATGCTTTGAACCCTGTACAAACTACAGCCAAAAATATGGATCCAGTAATGTTGAAGCGTGAGTTTGGTAAACATATTACTTTTTGGGGCGGAGGAGTCAGAACCCAAACTACCTTGGTAAATGGAACGGTAGAAGATATTAAGCAAGAAGTAAAGGAAATGTTAGATATCTTCAAACCTGGTGGTGGGTACGTATTTTGTCCCATTCATGATCTACAAGAACACGTCAGCCCAGAAAAGATATTGGCCATCTATGAAACCGCACAGCTGTATGGTAAGTATTAGAACTCGAAAACATACGGTCATCGTAACTGCCTGGCTAAGCTGCTGCAGCAATACCTCGTTCGCTGGATTTTATAT
>CAZLTH010000074.1:0-7912 GCA_964562355.1 uncultured Syntrophomonadaceae bacterium
TATAAAGTCTATAAATAGTCTCTTACGAGTTATTGAGAGTGAGTCTGATGAATAGAAACCAGTTTACAGTTTGCAGTTTGCAGTTTACAGGGGTTACGAAGGTTACGAGTTTACGGTTTTATTAATGCACTCTAGAACACTGATAACTGACAACTGGCAACTGATAAAAGGTAACTTAGTTGCATTTGGCAGCATGTATGAAAATGTAAGTTAGTTGCCTTCGTGAGTATATAGATTGAGAGTGTGAAGCTCAGAAAGAAGGCATGTAATAGAGTATGAGTTTATTGATAGTACAAAAATTTGGCGGTACTTCTGTAGAGGATGAAGGCAAAATAAAAAAAGTGGCCCAGCGTATTGCTGACAATTACCGAAAAGGTAATAAAATGGTAGTTGTTCTTTCTGCAATGGGAGATACAACAGATAAACTTCTGCATCTAGCAAGGCAGGTTAATAGTTCCCCTCCTGACAGGGAACTATCTCAGCTTTTAGCCACGGGTGAGCAGGTATCTATTGCGCTTCTGGCTATAGCTCTTGATTCCTTACAGGTGCCTGTCGTGTCTTTAACAGGTGGACAGGCCGGTATTTTTACCGAGCAGAGTCATGTGAAAGCTAGGATTGATAAGATTAACCCCACTAAGATTGAGCTTGCTTTGCAAGAGAACAAAGTAGTAGTGGTAGCCGGATTCCAAGGAACTAATGTACACCAAGATATTACTACTTTGGGAAGAGGCGGTTCGGATACAACTGCTGTTGCTTTGGCCGCAACTCTCAAAGCTGACCTGTGTGAAATATATACTGATGTGGAAGGAGTTTATACTGCTGATCCCAGAGCAGTATCCGGGGCACGCAAACTGGACTGTATCTCATATGATGAAATGCTGGAAATGGCTAATTTAGGTGCCCAGGTTCTTCACCCTAGGGCTGTAGAGTGTGCTAAAGAATATGGCGTAAATCTATATGTTCGCTCCACTTTTTCTGCAAAAGAGGGAACTAAAATCATGGAGGGGGAAAACATGGAAAAGGGAACTGTGGTCAGAGGAATTGCCTGTGATCGCAATCAGGCAAAATTTGCGATTATTGGGGTGCCTGATCAACCCGGAATGGCTTTTAAGATATTTGATGCTCTGGCTAAAGCGATGCTAAGCGTAGATCTTATTGTACAGAGTGTACACAAAAATGGTGTTAATGATATTCTTTTTACGGTAGAAAGAGATGACGCATCAAAGGTCGCTACTATTTTAGAGCCATTATGCCAAAAAATGGGGGTTACAGAAATCAGGTGCCAGAAGAACATGGCGAAAATTTCAGTAGTCGGAGGAGGAATGGTTAACAGCCCGGGAGTAGCTGCTAAAATGTTTGAAGCCTTAGCTTCAAGAGGAGTTAACATTGAAATTATTTCCACATCAGAAATTCGCATATCCTGTTTAATACTTGAGGATCGTCTAGAAGAGGCTGCGAATGCTATTCATGAATTCTTTTCTTTGAGCGAGGAGTGACACACCTCCTCTTATACTATCAAAGGCAACTAAACTATAAAATGGTAGAACATAAACTGTTTTTTAAGAAGGAATAAAGTAGGGTAATGTTGAATAAAAAAAAGTATAGTCTGAAAAGATGCTGTGAGGATAGGGGGAATCAAATGCAACTTCCTCTAAGAGCTACTCGGGCAGAAATTAATTTGACTAATTTACGCTATAACCTTTCTCTCTTCCGTTCTTATTTGCCTGTGAAGACTAGGATTATGGCGGTAGTAAAGGCTGATGCTTATGGGCATGGAGCAGTGCAAGTGGCTAAAACAGCCTTAGTAGGGGGAGCAGATTTCTTAGGGGTAGCTTTTGTAGAAGAAGGAATTGCTTTAAGAGATGCCGGGATAAATGCTTCTATTTTAGTTTTTGAAAATCCTTCTATAGAGCATGTGCCTCTTTTTTTTGAATATCACTTAACTCCCACAATATTTACATTTGCGGTTGCTGAAATGTTTTCGCTTGAAGCTTGTAAGCGGCAGGTTTTGTTGTCCTTTCATATAAATATTGACACAGGAATGGGTCGCTTGGGGATTTATCCGGCAAATGATGCTGTTGATTTTTTAGAGCGTTTACAACTTATGGCGGGGATAAAGGCAGCAGGCATCTATACTCATTTTGCCACAGCGGATGAAAAAGATAAAACTTTTGCCGCTAAACAATTAAGTGGCTTTAAAAACCTGTTGGCTATTTTGCATAAGAGAAATATTTGTCCCCCCTTGAGACATGCTGCAAATAGTGCAGCTGCTTTGGTGCTGCCGGAAGCTTGGCTGGACATGGTACGTTTGGGAATCAGTATGTACGGTCATTACCCATCAGAGGAAGTAGCTGCTAATATTAAGAATAAAGTTTTATTAAAACCTCTTTTAACTTTGAGAAGCAAAATTTCTTTTATTAAGGAGGTGACCCCAAAAACAACTATAAGTTATGGATCTGCCTATGTGACAACAGAAACTTCCAGAATTGCATCTGTCCCAGCAGGTTATGCAGATGGCTACAATCGTTTTTTTTCTAACCAAGGAGAAGTTCTTATCAAAGGTAAAAGAGCTCCAATTGTCGGGCGAGTATGCATGGACCAATTTTTGGTTAAGATAAATCATATTCCTGAAGCTAAGGCAGGGGATGAGGTAATAATTTATGGCTCTCAGGGTGAGGAGAAAATCACGGTAGAAGAAATAGCGACAACTTTAAATACTATTAATTATGAGATTTTGTGTTCCATAGGGAAACGAGTTCCGCGTAGTTATACTACTGAAGCTAATTAACTTGAACCTTAAGGGGGATTTGGTGTCATGTCTGAAACAAAAAGAATTGGAATTAGTTTGCCTGGTAATCTGTTGGCAGAGGTTGACGGAGCAGTTGCTATAGAAAAAAGAACTCGCAGTGAATTTGTACGAGAAGCTATGTCCTTATATTTACATGAAATAAGAAAAAGAAAGACGATTGATGAGTTAGAGGAAGGCTATATGGCTATGGGTGAGCTGAACTTAAACTTGGCGAACGAAGCTTTAGAAGCAGAAAATGAGGTTAATTTATTCGCTGAAGTGCTGGCAATTGGGAAGTGAGATATGGGAGGTTGGAAGTGGGACAGGTGACGGAGGTTGGTTGCCAGTTGAGTTGGGGAGTAACGAGGTTTTAGGTGAAAGTTTAGGTAAAAGGACGAAGGGTAAACAGTAGGAGATGCGAGAGGTTGGACGGAGTTTTGAGGTTTGGGGTTAAATAGTAGGATAAGTGAGCAAGTGAGACGTTGGAGATTGGATGGGGTGGGTGTGCGAAGCTTGCAAGCGAGACGTGGGAAATGGGAAGTGAGAGCTGTGGATATAAAAAGAGGGTTTATTTTTTATGCTGATTTGAATCCTGTGGTAGGTTCGGAGCAGGGAGGGGTACGCCCTGTATTAATCATTCAAAACGATATTGGAAACAGGTATAGTACTACAGTCATTGTTGCTGCTATAACCTCTCAGATTGATAAAGGTAAGTTGCCTACGCATGTTGAAATTAGTGCTGCAAGATATGGATTGGAAAAAGATTCTGTGATACTGCTAGAGCAAATTAGGACGATTGACAGACAACGACTTCAAGACAAGGTAGCGGAACTTGATGCCAGAGTAATGGGAAAGATAGATAAAAGTCTAAAAATTAGTCTTGCTTTAACAGATTTTTAGTTCCTTTCTTTGTTTCCTTAGACGTAATCTAGCAGGGTTACGTCTTTTATTTTACCTAAAAACAAGTTATCCTGGAAAGGAGAGTGTTATTATTTGCCTGTAATTGGAATTACTTCTGCTGTTGACTATAAAAAAGAAGCTGGATGGCTGGGTTTAAAATATGCTGAAGCTATTTTAGCAGCGGGAGGGCTGCCGCTGGTTTTGCCCAATTTGCCTCCAGATAGAGCGCCGGAAGTTTTATCTGTAGTTCAAGGAGTTTTGTTAAGTGGTGGAGGAGACCTAGGCTCTTTTTATTTGGAAGAAAATCCTCATCCCTCTCTGGGAGAAATAGATCCACAACGGGATGTTTTTGAACTAGCATTAACTCGGGAGGCTTTACGTGTAAATAAACCTATTTTGGGGATTTGTCGTGGAGTACAGGTCTTGGCTGTAGTTAGTGGAGGGAAAATAACACAGCATCTAGAAGACGAGTCTCCTAGCAGAATACAGCATAATCAAATTGCTCCTCACTGGTACTCAAGCCACAAGGTAGAAATAGCAGGCAGAACTTTACTTTATGATATAATAAAAAAGAGAGAAATCAAAGTAAACAGTTTCCATCACCAGGCAGTAGTAAAGGTTCCTCCCGGATTCCAAAGTAGTGCGTCAGCTCCTGATGGGGTGATTGAGGCACTGGAAAGTTCTTGCCATTCCTTTGTTTTAGGGTTACAATGGCATCCAGAGATATTGTTAGAGACAGAAAAAGAGAGTTTGCTTATATTTAAAGAATTTGTGGCAGCTTGTGTTTGAAAGGTGGTGTGATTATTTATGGTTGAAGGAGTAAAAGTTTTAAGTCAAAATCGCAAAGCACGATATGATTTTCATATAAAAAAAACTCTGGAAGCCGGGATTGTTTTGACAGGTACAGAAGTCAAATCTATAAGGGCAGGACGGGCAAATATTAAGGATAGTTATGCCGCTATTGATAATGGAGAACTTTTGTTGTATAATATGCATGTAAGCCCTTATGAGCAGGGCAACCGTTTTAATCACGAACCACTACGCATCAGAAAACTGTTGTTGCATAAAAAAGAAATCCGCCAGCTTATTGGTTTGACGCAGCAAAAAGGTTTTACCTTGATTCCTCTGAAGCTTTACTTAAATAGAGGCTTTGTCAAAGTAGAGATAGCCCTTGCTCAAGGAAAGAAGCTCTATGATAAGCGAGCGTCTATAGCAGAAAAAACAGCTAAGCGAGAAGTGGAAAGGGTGCTAAAAGAAAAACAGCAACAATACTAGCTGGTGTGAGTCAAGTGGTGACAGGAAACGAGATCTATAACTAAGGGGGCGTTTTGGATTCGACGGGGGTCGGTATTGACAGTAGAAGCGAGTCCGGGACCATGACCCGGTCAAAACATGGAAACTAAACTTAAACGCAAACGATAACTTAGCTTACGCTGCTTAACCATTAGTAGCGCATCCGACCGTTTCTTTTCCGGGGGAATGGAATCCGGGTGTCATACTACCGGAATACTTCTTTTACAGCTGGCTGACTGCAAGGGAAGGAAACCAACCAGCCTAGTCCTTTAGACTTCTGCCTTAAAAGAGCTTAAGGACGAGAACAATTTTGGGGCTACGCTCGTAGAAACTGCTGAGGATACACCTTCGGACGCGGGTTCGAATCCCGCCGCCTCCACCAATCGTAATGCACTCCCGGAGGATATTTTATTGTATATTCATACTAGGTGTCTGCCTTTTAGAATTAAATGTTTGAGATTTTTTTAAGGAAGCTTAATACCTTGGTGAAGCATCTGCTATATTGAGTATGAACAACCTATCATCAAGAATTAAAAGAAGGGCACAAAAACATATCTTAATGCAGGAGAGGGGCGTATCAATGGAGGTAAAGAAATCTGGCATTTCGGAACTTTCGGTTTTATATAGTATTATGTCCTTCTCTTATCAGGAACAGAGCAAGGATTTTATAACTGTAATAAGCGAAGAAGCGGCGAAACTACTGGGAGTTTTTCGCCTAGCATTAATTGAAAGCAAGAATACAGGGCTAGAATGTTCGGGGTTTTGGGGTTTTGACGAGGAAGAGGAAGTTTGGACAAGCATCAAAAACCTTGGCGAAGGAGTTTTTTTATATGCATTACCTGAAGAAATAGCAGGTTTTTTATATTTAGAACAGCACTTTGAACTTTCCGCCCTAGACAAGCGACTGTACACCGCTTTTGCAGTCCGTATTGAGGATATTTTGCTAGAAAAAAAGAATCTCAGGGTTTTGCAAGAGAGCGAAGCAAACTACCGTATCATGGTGGAGAGGGCTAGCGATGGTATTATTATCATTCAAGATTTTCTCCTTACCTATGTTAATCCGCATTTAGCCAAAATGACAGGCTATCAAAGGGAAGAAGTGGAAGGAACTCCTTTTACTGCTCATGTGCATCCAAGAGAGGTGCCTTTGTTGGTTGATCGTTTCAAACGCCGTATGGCCGGTGAAAAAGTGCCCTCTTTATACGAGACCATCTTTTTACACAAAACAGGTCGAGAGGTAGAAGTAGAAATCAATGCTGGAGTTATCCAGTATCAGGGAAAACCTGCCAATTTGTTGATAGTGCGAGACATCACCGAGCGTCGACGGATAGAAGATGCTTTACGTATCTCAGAGGAGCGGCATAGAGAAATCTTGGCTAGTATTGAAGAAGGTTATTATGAGACAGATTTAGCTGGCAATTTTATCTTTTTTAATGATTCACTCTGCCGGATTATGGGTTATACTGCGGCAGAGTTAAGAGGGTTGAGTTATAGAAAGCTTGCCAAAAATCCCGCAAAGATTTTTCGTGCTTTTAATCAAGTTTTTCATACTGGCAAAGCAGAAAAAAATCTTGTTATGGAAGTAGAATTTACAGATAGTAGGGAAATTATCGCTGAAATCTCTGTTTCGCCGGTCAAAGATAAAGCGGGCAATATCACGGGTTTCAGAGGTATTACCCGAGATGTTACGGAGCGTAAAATTTATGAAGAAAAATTGCGATATCTCAGCTTACACGATCCGGTAACGGATATTTACAACAGGCGCTACTTTGAAGAAGAGATACATCGTTTGGAAGGTGGAAGAGAGTATCCTGTAAGTATTATTAGTGCCGATATTGACGATTTAAAGCTAGTTAATGATACTTGGGGTCATGCTGCCGGAGACAATCTTTTGAAAGCCTGTGCAGTTGTTTTAAAAAAAGCGATAAGAGAAAAGGATGTTTTGGCTCGTGTAGGAGGAGACGAATTTGCTGTTATTTTACCTCGTACCTCTTTCAAAGAAGCACAGGCTATCATCAGGCGAATTAAAAGCAATGTGAAGGAATATCAAAAGACTCACTTAGATCTTCCTTTTAGTATTTCTTTGGGGATTGCGGTAAGCGAGAGTCCTGTACATCCTTTGCTACATGCTCTTAAAAAAGCAGATGACAACATGTATAGGGATAAGCTTTCTCGCAATTCTAAATCTGGAGGCACGGTGGTTAGCACTCTTATAAAAACACTTAATGAGAGAGACTTTATAACAGGAGGTCATGCGGAAAGACTAAGCAAGATGTCCAGAAAACTAGGTGAGATAATCGGATTGTCCTCAGAGCAGTTAAATAACTTAACCCTGTTGTCCCACATGCATGATCTGGGGAAAGTAGGCGTACCTGATCATATCCTCCTCAAACCAGGTAAACTAAGTGAAGAGGAATGGCAGGAAATGAAGCGCCATTCAGAAATCGGTCAGCGCATAGCCAAGGCATCTTCGGAACTGCAGCATATAGCAGATTTAATTTTATTCCACCATGAACACTGGAATGGTAAAGGTTACCCTTTAGGGTTACATGGGGAAAAGATACCCATAGAATGCCGCTTATTGTCCGTTATAGATGCTTATGATGCTATGACCAGCCATCGTCCTTACAGAAAAGCTATATCACCTGAAGAGGCTCTACAGGAAATTATTCGTTGTGCCGATACTCAATTTGACCCCATGATCGTAAAGGTTTTTGCAGAAGATTTCAACTGCCTATTGTTGCAAGTAAAGGAAGAAGAGTGATAGTACTAAAAAATTTTTAAACAAACTTTTTTAAGGCATTGCTTTTTCCTTAATGATATATTATAATTAGCATCGTTATTGCTGTGGGGATATGGCGCAGTTGGGAGCGCGCTTGAATGGCATTCAAGAGGTCGGGGGTTCGAATCCCCCTATCTCCACCAAAAAGA
>CAZLTH010000075.1:0-7870 GCA_964562355.1 uncultured Syntrophomonadaceae bacterium
GGTGGCTGTCAATAAAAAATTTTTATTTAGGAGGGGTATGCCCCTTGACCATAGTTGTAGGCCCACCAGCAGGGTCATCAAAGGGATGATCACATCTTTTCTCCTGCGAATTCGTCTCCAGCTGCTCCAGAATAGGCTCTTGCAAGAAGGATGGTACTTTCTGCCCCAAAACGTGATATACATTGCTCAAATGCCGGCGGAAAAGAGATTCAAACGGGGCTGCCAGGTGCAGAGGCATGCTGTCTATCCACCAGAAGTAATCACTGCCTTCTGCTATATAAAGATTTTCTCTAGCCTTTTCCAGCTTGGCATAGTCTGTCTCGTACAGGCAAAAATGTGCAAAATCACCACGCACCCTGGCCAGATAATCCCAGAGAATATTTTTATTTTCTGTGCCAATCCAACGCGTCACACTGCTATCAACCCAGGAACCAGTATGCAAGCGTGTCAGTGTCTGCCGCGGAGGATGTGCTTCAAGATATTCCCCTACTGTGACGGTTTTTAATTCTTTTTCGCCACTCAAACAAGCATAGAGGTGGTTGAGAAAGTCCTTCTTGTCGTTATGATACCATTCCCAGGCGTTTTCCCCATCCAAAGAAATAGTTACCAAAAAATCTCCTGGTGCACCACGCAGGTTTTCACGTATTTTATGAAAACGATGGATTAAGTTCTCAGCCGCATCGATAGGACTCCAATTATGATAAGTGAAACCGATCATATCCGACAGATAGTGATCTCTAAAAATCATATTCAAACTGCTACCATAAGCTTCTACCCTGTAAGGCTGATAAAGAATGGTAGGATCCAATACATGGCCATACTCATCTCGCCTGATTTCTGATCCTAAAGATTTTACCAGCACAGATTCATCAGAAATACTCCATGTAAAGCCTGCGTCAGACAACAAGGGAATCATCTCCGGGCTAACAGCCATTTCTGATGGCCACAAGCCCTCCGGCCGACCGCCAAAAAGCTCCTGGTACTGTTTTAATGACCTGCCTATCTGCCCCCTAGCATCTTCAGGATAAGCAAAATAGCGAGGTAAAGGCAGACCGGGACTGGCTCTGAGGGCAGAAGTATTGTCCAT
Source organism: uncultured Syntrophomonadaceae bacterium (assembly GCA_964562355.1). GTDB lineage: Bacteria > Bacillota > Dethiobacteria > PWVN01 > PWVN01 > CAZLTH01. Next base: position 1,088 of record CAZLTH010000075.1, read on the forward strand.
AATAAGAGGTAAAATCGGGTGATAAAAAGGGGTGGTAACCAGCTCTATCTGACCTTTTTCCATCAGGCTGCGGTGTATGGGTATAACTCCCTTAATAAGAACCATTTGTTTTTGCAATAATTTCTCTTTATCTTCTTCACTAAAGTCCCGACCTTTTTCCAGCAAAGAAGAAAGAAATTCGTCTTCCTCTCGCAACTGGGGATCTATCCAGACCAAGTTAAACCATACCTGCAGGTCTAAATAATCTTGCATACTATAGCTGGCCAGAGCTGTCGTTACTTCTGCTGGTTCTTTACGGTAGCCCTGTTTTTCTAAAAGCTCCCGATAACGAGGATAAATGCTGATAACCCTCTCCCACTGAATATCAAAATAATGCTGCAACAAAAAAACTTTTTCTCCCTCATCAAGAAGAGCCGCCGGTTTCATCACCTGCTGGTAAAAATCAACAAAACCCTTTGCATATCCTGCCAGTTGAGCCAGAAGGGAAGGAGTCAGGTTAAAAGTCTGACGCATATCGGGGTAAGCTTCCAGCAGGGCCGCCATCTGGTAATAGTCCTTGGCAGCATGAAGCCTCACCCAAGGCATGATATAGGTCTTTTTTACTGTATCCAGATAATAAGGTTGATGCTGGTTCCAAACAAAAGCAATATATAAAGGTCCCTCAATCATAGTTGTTTTGCTCTCCTTTTAACTCTTCTCCTCTTTACCTCATTCCCGCCTGCATCAACAACTTACCCTCCAAAGGCATTAAAGAAATGTTAAGCAACCCATTTGCAAGATGTACTTCCTTATCCAGTTGCAATAAATCTAACACTGTCCCTTGACACCATTTACTTAAATCTATAGCCACCGTAATTTTCCGGTGCCGGTTTCTGTTAAATAAAACAACAGCAACATTATTTTCTTTAACTTGCTCAAATACATCTCGCTCATTTTCGATTACCCGCACATAACCGTAAACATCTTCTTGCACATTTAACGATATCCACTGCCCTGTTTTTAATACCTCATGTTTATGGCGCAAGGCAATAAGTTTTTTATGCCAATCAAGCAAACTTTTAATTTCACTTCCCCAAGGGTAAGTAGCATGACCATAGGGGTCACCATAACCTTCCACGCCGACCTCATCTCCGTAATAAATGCAAGGTATCCCCGGAAAAGTCATTTGCAACAAAGATACCAATTTCAAACGAGCAACGGCCAATTGTATTTGCTCCTCTGTTAAAAAATAACGTGACTGCTCTTCGCAAGACAAAGTTTCACCCGGCGGTGCTTCGCCCAACAAAGTTAAGGCACGCGGTACATCATGGCTGCTAATTAAATTCATCGTAGCATAAAAATGTTCTTTAGGATAATTTTCATAAAGACTCAGCAGCACTTTATGAACTTCAGCAGCATTTTTTTTGCCTGTAAAAAAATCCAATATAATGCTTCTAAAAGGATAGTTCGTTACTACATCTAATTTTTCACCCAGTAAATATTCCCGCATTTCACCGTAACTTATTTTATTAGAAGCATCTTCCCAGACCTCGCCAATGAGAACAGACTCCTCATCTATTTCTTTCATCTTTTTCTGGAAAGCTTTAATAAAGGGAGATGGTAATTCATCTGCTATGTCAAGCCGCCAACCCTTGGCTCCCATCTTCATCCAATATTCCAACACACTGCCTTGATCGTGAATAATAAACCTTTGGTAAGCAGGATCCAATCCGTTGACATTAGGCAAAATATCCATTTCCCAGCGGCAATCATATTTATGGGGATGTTCCTCAAACCTGTACCAAGAATAATAAGGGGAATCCTTAGACTGGTAGGCACCCAATTCCGGGTGATTTCCTTCTCTGTTAAAATAAATACTGTCACTTCCGGTATAACTAAACACCCCATCCAAGACAACCGCTATACCCATTTCCTTTGCTTTTTGACATAATTCCTGAAAAATCTTATTATCCCCGTACATCGAATCAATTTTTTTATAATTAATGGTATCATGCTTGTGATTGCTGGGGGCTTCAAACAAAGGATTGAAACAAATTACATTAACCCCTAGTTCTTTAAGGTACGAAAGCTTTTTAATCACTCCTGTTAAATTGCCACCAAAAAAATCAAAGCAGTTGACTACCCTAGTTTTGGAGCAATTTTTGTAGTAAACACTATCATGCCAGCGGTAGTAAACATGACATTTTTCTTGCGGATTTAACAACTGTCCTTCTTCCTGCTCATTATAGAATCGATCTACAAATATTTGATATATAACCGCATCTTTAAACCAGTTGGGAGTAACTATGCCTTCTTTATAAACAGTGATTTGATAAGACGGTGGCTGGTGTTCATATATTTGCCCCACACCACCAGTATTATTACTATTATTTCCATAATGATAAATTCTACCATCTTGCACCACCATAAAGTAGTACCATAGTAGCAAAGGAGTAGGAGGAGCAGTTATTTGAGCCTGGTAAATTATCTTAGTCCCATCCATGCTACCTTGTTGCATCACAATTTTTTCTTCTTGGTTGTTTTTCCAAAGTCGCAAAATAACTTCTTGCACCGGGTTATCAACATAAATCTCTAACTTTAAGTCTACCTGTGTATTACAAGAAACGGCCCCAAAAGGATAACGAAAAAACGAATCCTGCGAATCATGATAAATCCATTGTCGACTCATAATCTTGCACCACCTTTATTTCAAGTTAATAGACGATAGACGCTGATTTTTATGATTTTTATGATTTGCGCTGATTTTTTATATTTTTTTAGTATGATTTCATCATATTTAATCATACTAATCAGCGTAAATCAGCGTCTAATATTTTTTTTAAAAAGAAAATTCCTATAGAATTAAATTATGTTTTCCGGCGTGATTTTCCATATTCTGGTAGCATATTCCCGCACAGACCGGTCACTGGAAAACCTTCCGGCATGAGCTACATTTTTTATACTCATTTCTGACCATTTTTTCCGTTGCCCATAGGTCTTATCCACCTTGGCTTGCGCCTCAGCATAAGAGTCAAAATCTTTTAAAACAAAATATTCATCATTTTGCAGTAAATATTGACGAAGGCTATTAAATTCATTATATAACGAAGAATCATAGGTAACGGAGAAGGTAGCATCACTGGGAGCTATAAAACCGCTAACCATTTGATCTAAGACATTTTTTATCCTTTTATCCCTTTTATATATCTCCACCGGTCTGTAAACATTGTGCTCATAATAGTTCTGTACTTCTTGCGCCGTGAGACCAAAAATAAAGATATTATCCCAACCCACTTCCTCTTTTATCTCAATATTTGCTCCATCTAGTGTGCCCAGCGTGATCGCCCCGTTCATCATAAACTTCATGTTACCAGTACCAGAAGCCTCTTTACCAGCAACTGATATTTGTTCACTTACATCCCCAGCAGGTATAATTATTTCAGCATGAGTTACGCCATAATTAGCCACAAAAACTACTTTCAACTTATTGTTTATAGTTTTATCATTATTGATTACAGACGCAAGGGTATTAATTAGTTTAATTTTTTGTTTGGCTAAATAATAACTCGGAGCAGCTTTACCAGCAAAAATAAACGTCCTAGGATTTATATCCAAATCAGGATTTGCTCGTAACCTGTTATATAAATCCAGTATATGTAATATATTTAGCAGTTGTCTTTTGTAAGCATGTATTCTCTTGACCTGAATATCAAAAATAGAATCTACATCTACCTCCAGATCATTTTTATCTTTAATAAATTGGGCCAATCTTATTTTATTTTCACGCTTTACCTGGTACATTTTTTCTTGGAAGGAAGCATCTTGGGCATGCCTACGCAGCTGTATTAAATCTTCCGGGTGATAAATCCAACTATCACCAATCACATCTGTAATTAAATTAGCCAGTTTCGGGTTAGCTTTATTTAAGAATCGCCTGTGAACAACCCCATTAGTAACGTTACTAAACTTCTGCGGATAAAGATCATAAAGATTTTTCAATACATAGTGCTTTAATATTTCGGTATGAATTTTTGCCACCCCGTTAACACTATGACATCCTACTAAAGCCAAGTTAACCATTTTCACCTGGCCATCTGCAATAATAGCCATATCCCTGATACGCTCCGTATCACCAGGATAATTTTGCTCCAACTGGTGGCAAAAACGCTTGTTGATTTCTTCCACAATCATATAAATTCTGGGCAACAAAGACTTGAACATATCCACCGGCCATTTTTCCAAAGCTTCTGGTAACGTAGTATGATTAGTGTAAGAAAGAGTATTGTTAATAATCTTCCAAGCTTCATCCCAATCCAGACCTTCTACATCCATCAGTAAGCGCATTAATTCCGGCACAGCCAAAACAGGATGAGTATCGTTAATGTGGATGGCTACTTTTTCCGCAAAACCTTCTATCGAACCATTTTTCAACTTATAGCGGCGTAATATACTTTGAATATTAGCAGAAACCAAAAAATATTGTTGCTTTAATCTCAAGACCACATTTTGATAATTCTGATCATCAGGATATAGTACCTGTGAAATTGCTTCCACAGAGCTTTTGTATTCTGAAGCTTTTTGATGATCTCCTTGGCTAAAAGCTTGGTAATCAAAAAACCTTCGCTCCGGTTCCGCACTCCACAACCGCAAGGTATTAACGGTTTCATTTTTATAACCTGGCACTGGTAGGTCGTGTGGAACAGCACATACTATCTCACAATTTTCGTACCTGAAAACCATTCTCTCACCATCTTTTTCTGCTATGACCGTACCGCCAAAGCATACCTGCACAGATTTAGCCGCTTTCCTAGTCTCCCAGACATTACCTTCTTTCAGCCAATTGTCGGGAAGTTCCACTTGATGTCCATCAATTATTTCTTGCTTAAAAAGACCATACTTATATCTTATACCGCAACCATGTCCCGGCAAACCCAAGGTAGCCATAGATTCCATAAAGCAAGCTCCCAAGCGGCCCAAACCACCATTACCAACCTTAGGTCCTTCTTCCAATTCCATAATTTTTTCAAGGTCAATATCCAACTCACTCAAAGCTTGCTCGCAAACATCTCTAATATCTAATTTCAGCAGGAACGCTTCTAGTAATCTACCTGGTAAAAATTCCAATGATAAATAATAAACCTGCTTAGTTCCCTTTTCTAAATACTGCGCATTAGTCTTAGTCCAATGCCTGTTTATATGCTGACGCACCACAGCAGCCACAGCAGTATATTTTTCAAGATCAGTTGCTTCCGCAATACTTTTAGCATACAAATCTTCAAACTTTGCTATAAAAAGTTCTTTAAATGTTTTCTTATCAGTAAAAACCATAAAAACACCTCCTAAATTTAGGTTTACGGGTTCGGGGTAATATTTACCAGTTGCTTATATAGTTTTATATATTCTTGCGCCGATTTATGCCAGCTATAATCACCCGTCATAGCATTAGCCACTATTTTAGACCAAACTTGTTTTTGGTTAAAATAGTCGACAGCTCTTTTAATGGTATATAACATATCGTGAGCATTGAAATTAGTGAAACTAAACCCATTACCCACACCTGTATCTTCATCATACGCATGCACTGTATCCTTTAAGCCCCCTGTTTCCCGCACAATAGGCAAGCAGCCATAGCGCAAAGCAATGAGCTGGCTTAAGCCGCAAGGTTCAAATAACGATGGCATGAGCAACAAGTCCGAAGCAGCGTAAATTTGATGTGCCAGCACCTGATCAAAAGAAATATTAACCGATAGCTTATCCGGATACTGCTTGGCCATCCATTTAAACAAATACTCATACTTGGGCTCCCCTGTACCCAATACCACCATTTGTAAGTCCATAGCCAAAATTTCCGGCAATACACGTTCAATTAAAGCCAGCCCTTTTTGATCAATTAGCCGGGAAACAATGGCCAGTAAGGGAACAGCTTTTTTTACCGGCAGATTAAGGTGCTGCTGCAACTTTTTTTTGTTTTTTTGTTTTTCCGTAATTTTTTTTAGATTATAGCAACTAAAAATATGTTTATTTTTTTCCGGGTTATACTCTTGCTCGTCAATACCATTTAAAATACCATACAAATCCGCACTTCGGTGTCTCATTACCCCGTCTAGTTGCTCGCCAAAATAAGAACTTTGAATTTCTGCGGCATAAGTTTTACTCACAGTAGTAATAATATCAGAAAAATTCAACCCGGCCTTCATGAAATTTACTTGTCCAAAAAACTCAACCGCAGGGAAATGTTCTTCGCTTAAACCTAACAAATTTCCTAAAATTTCTTTGGGGAATACCCCTTGATATTTTAAATTATGAATAGTAAAAACAGTACGTATATTTTGATAGAGAGAGGTGGCGTGGTAATGCGTCTTTAAAAACAAGCTAACCGGTCCTGTATGCCAATCGTGGCAGTGAATAATATCCGGCACAAATTTCAAATACGGTATCGCCTCTAATACCGCCCGACAAAAAAAAGCGTAACGTTCTGCTTCATCAAAAAAACCGTATAAACCTTTTCTTTTAAAATAATATTCATTGTCTATAAAATAAAACGGTTTATACCTCAGTCTTTCCACGCCACAATATTGCTTTCTCCAACCTACGGGTACGGCTAACTTTTTTTTAAGAACAATGTTTCGCTTATATTCTGCTGATATTTCTGCATATTTTGGTAAGATTACCCGCACATCCAAGCCTTGTTTTCTCAAGGCCTTAGGCAACGATCTTACCACATCTCCTAACCCACCCGTCTTAACAAAAGGAGCTGCCTCCGAAGCCACAAAAAGCACCCTCACATTCTCATCTCCTTTATTT
>CAZLTH010000076.1:0-7780 GCA_964562355.1 uncultured Syntrophomonadaceae bacterium
AATTGCAAGCACTGAATTTTGATTTGATTTTTAAAATAGCAGCCATAGGTATTGTTATTTCTGTTTTGAACATGGTTCTTAAACAGGCGGGGAAAGAAGAGCAAGGACAGATGCTTACTCTGGTAGGGGTAATTCTTGTTCTTATGTTGGTTATTCAACTAATCAGCGAACTTTTTGCTAATATCAAAACTATTTTTAATATATTTTGAGGTATTTGAGAGCATGGAGATGTTTCAAGTAGTTGTTTTTTGTTTAGCCAGTGTTGTTCTGCTCCAGTTCTTAAGGAAGGAAGGGCACCAGGGATTTGCTATATTGCTCTCTATAGCGGCAGGAATAAGTGTTTTTTTATATCTAATTAATCATCTGAGAGCTCTTTTGGAGGTGTTCAGACATCTGACATTAGGGGCAGGTATAAATTTTCTTTTTCTAGATACTCTTCTAAAGATAATAGGGATTGCTTATGTTGCGGAGTTTGGTGCAGAAATATGTAAAGATGCCGGTGAAAATATGTTGGCCAGTAAGATTGAACTTGCTGGTAAAATATTTATCTTATTTTTATCAGCACCTATTTTTTTATTGGTGTTAGAGAGTATTCTGAATTTTTTGCCTTGAAAGATAAGGAGATGTTTGAAGTAATTATGAAAAAAAACAGTTATTACAGGCATACTTGTTTTTTTAATATTTTTGTTCACTTGTACTGCCTATGGTCAGGAGAGTCGAGAACAGGAGTTGAAATATGAGTTAGAACTGGACGCCTTAGATGAACTTTGGAAAGAATTGGAAATGGAGCTAGGGGAGTATTTGCCGGGCTTTCACTGGCGAGATATTCTTGGGCGGATGGAGGAGGGGCAGGGAGCGGTAGGTTTGAGTGGCTTAATGGGGGGGATCTGGCGATATCTTTGGCGAGAAGTTTTTATAAATTTAAACCTTTTAGGGAGATTGCTGATTTTAGCGGTAATAGCAGCATTGCTTAAAAACTTGCAGAGGGCTTTTAATTTAGAGCATTTGCCATTTTTGGTGCAGAGTATTATTTTCCTTGTTCTTATAAGTATTGCCCTGCATAGTTTTAAAGTAGCTATAGGAATAGGCAGAGAAGCTATAAATCAGATGGTGGATATTATGCTGGCGCTTCTGCCATTGTTGTTGCTTTTGTTAGCCTCTCTTGGTTCACTGGCTTCAGCTGCTATTTTCCATCCTTTAATTATTTTTACGATACATTTTTTTTCTACACTAATTAGAGATGTTGTTTTTCCGTTGATATTTTTGAGTACTGCTCTTTCTATGGTGCATCACCTTGCCACGCAGTATCCTGTAAATCGCCTAGCAAATCTCTTTCGCGACATTACTATCTGGATTATGAGTTTTTCTTTAACAATATTTATAGGTATAACAGCTGTGCAGGGTGTGGCTGGAACTGTTGCTGATGCCGTTTCTTTGAGGACGCTTAGATTTACTGCCAGTATTTTTATTCCTGTTCTGGGTGGGATGCTGGCAGAAGCTGTGGAGACAGTGCTGGGAGCTTCATTGATTCTTAAAAATAGTATCAGTGTGGCTGGGGTGTTGCTTTTATTTCTTTTTACAGTTTTTCCTCTTGTCAAAATTTTTGTTATTATGATGGTTTATAAAGTAGCGGCAGCAGTAGTCCAGCCGTTGGGAGAAACGGAGTTGAGCGAAGGATTAAATACTCTGGGCAATTGTTTAGGGCTAGTTATGGCTTCTGTGGCTATAGTATGCCTGATGTTTATAATCGCTGTAACGATAATTGTAGGAGCAGGAAACGCTGTAGTAATGTTTAGGTAGGTGAGAGAATGTTACAAGAAATATCTTATATGGTTAAAGATATAGTTATTATTGTTATTTCAGCAACTTTTGTGGAGCTTTTACTTCCCAAGAGTGAGTTAAGGCGTTATGTTAGATTGGTGATAGGTCTGCTGATAATTTTAGTGATGCTTACTCCTTTGTATAGTTTTTTTCAGGTTTCTGCCGATATGATACCGGAGTTTATTTTGGCTCAGAGCAGGTTGGAGGGGAAATTGGCAGAGGTAACGGGAGGGGGTGATATCTTTACCAAAAGAGTTTTTTACGAATATAGGAAAAGAATAGCAGCAGAAATTGAACGTCAGACTCTTGCTGTGGTAGGAGAAAATTTTGCCCTAGTAGTTCAAGTTGAATTGGGAGATGAAGAAAAATTTAATCCAGAAATAAAGATGATAACTCTGGAGTTGAAACCTGTACAGGGGATAGAAGATAGAAACGGTATCAGGCCAGTAGTGGTAGAGATTGGTGAACAAGCTGATCCTTGCGTAGTGATGGTAGGCGAGGATAAAAGGAATAAAAAGGAGTACTTGGAGAATTTAATAATTTCTTCTTTTAAACTAACTAGAGAACAGATTCAAATAAAATTTAGTCACTCGCCGTAAGGAGTGGTGTACTTGACAGAAGGAAAAAAAGTAAAGTACTGGGATAAATTATTTAGGACTAGTAAGGGGGCCTTTCTGCAGGACAAGAAATTGCCATTGCTCCTTTTAGTGATAGCGCTTGCTCTTTTGCTGATGCAGCTTGAAAATATAACAGGGGGAGGGAGGGCAGAAGGAGAGGTTGCTTTGGAGTCAGAGGCAGCAGTAACCTTTTTAGAAAAAAATATAAGTTCAAGCAGAGAAATAGAAGAGCGTCTAGGGAGAATATTGGCGGAAATAGAAGGTGCGGGAGAAGTTAAGGTTCTGGTAACTTTTATCGGCAGCTCAGAGTTTAAATATGCTTATTCACTTGATAGCGTAAAAAAAGAAACTATGGAAAAAGATCAGGAGGGGGGAGTACGGGAAGTCACAGAGAGAACTGAAAAGAGTCAATTAATACTTTCTCGCAACAATCAAGGCAGGGAAGAACCAATTTTATTAAGGGAGGATTATCCGGAGGTGAAAGGAGTGTTGGTAGTGGCACAAGGGGCTCGAAACCCTTGGATAAAGGAGGATATTACCCGGGCAGTGCAGGCTACTTTGGGTATAAGTGCACATAAGGTTACTGTACTTCCCCGGAGAGAATAAAGGAGAGCGGTATGCAGAAAAAATTTGTTTGGCTGTTTTGTTTCTTAGTCTGTGTTGTGGTGTTTCACTGGCTGATAACAGTCGAAAGAGAAACGCATTTGACAGAAGTAATTTCCGATGAGGACTTGGCTATTCCTAGCATTTTTACAGAACCTCTTCCAGCCATGGATGACTGGAGCTTTAAAGAAAGTGAAAGTTTCTTTGTGGAATATCGTCTTCAGAGGGATAGGGTAAGGGGACAGGAAATAGAGATATTAAAAGATTTTATTGACAATCCTAACACCAGTCCTGAAGGCAAGAAGAAGGCTGAAAGTCAGCTCCTTTTATTGGTAGATATAATGGAAAAAGAGTTGCTGACAGAAAATCTGGTGAAAGCCCAAGGGCATAAAGATGCCATATTTTTTTATAGAGATAGTAAAGCTCATCTGGTGCTAAAAAGTAGGGATATTTCCGAAAAACAGTTTGCCCAACTGGTAGAGATTGTTTCTGTTATTGCGGGGATTAACATGGAAGATGTAGTAATAATTGAAAAGCCTTGAGAAAATCAGTAGGTTATATTTGTCAAGATAAGAGTTATCTGATATACTTAGTTAGGTTCAAGGTTGGGTTGATGAAGACTGTATTGAGAGTAGCTGAATGTGATTGAATGGTTTTAGACAAGATGACCAAATGTGAATTTCGAATCTGATAATTTGGGTAGTTACCAAAAGATTTAAAAAGGAGGTTTTATTTGATGAGTGAAGTTGAAAATAATGTTCCTGTGGATTTAGGTTCTGTCAGGATTGCAGATGAAGTGGTGGCTATTATTGCCGGGTTGGCTGCTACAGAGGTGGAGGGAGTTGCCGGTATGAGTGGTGGCTTTGCCGGAGGCATAGCTGAGATACTGGGCAAAAAAAATCTTTCTAAAGGAGTTAAAGTCGAGGTAGGAGAAAAGGAAACGACTGTCGAACTCTTCATTATAGTTAAATATGGTTCCAGAATACCTGATGTCGCTTGGAATATTCAGGAGAATGTCAAGACAGCTATAGAAAGTATGACTGGCCTAGAGGCAGCAAAAGTAAATGTACATATTCAAGGGGTGGAGTTTGATTCCCTAACAAAAGAGGAAGAATAGTGTTTAGTAAGTCAGTAAGGAATGACTAAAAAATAATCTCCATATTTTAGCCGTGCCTGTCACCCCATTCGACTATGCTCAGGGCAAGCTCTGAGCGAGCTTGCGAGTCGAATGGGTCTCTTGTCTCAAGTTATACCACTATGTGTTTTTATACAAGTTATTTTTTGGCCATTACTAAGTCAGTGACTCAGTGAGCCAGTGGGGGTAATCCCTTGTGGTTGCTTGAGTAAGTCAGTAACGAGGAACGGAGAGTCAAGATTTTTCTCGCCCTGACTCCGTTGCACCCCGTTCCTACTTACTCACTGGGCTTACTAACCGACAATGTTCCCTGTTTTTATCGCATTAAATTTTCAAATACTAAGAAATGTAAATTTATGAACTCAGTGAGTTTAGCAGGAGGTTAAGTTTATGAGGGGTCTGGAAAAGTTTCTTTTATTTATTTTTAGTTTTATTATTATGGCTGTAGCTGTAGTCTTTTTTGCTATAACAGCACCTTTAATTTTTCTGGCAAATTTCCAGACAAGCTTTCAAATGGTTTTTAATAGCTGGGCGTATGCTTTCTTGGCAATTGTTGTTTTTGTTTTCGCCTTGTCGGCTGTGATTTTCAGTTTGCGCTCCGGAAAGAGACTCAAGGCAGTGAGCAAGCAGGGTGAACTGGGCGAATATAGAATTTCATTTGCCGCTTTTGAAAATTTGGTGCTTCAATCTACCGGAAAGATCAAAGGAATCAGAGAGACAAAAACTCGTCTTTTTTATGATGACAAAGGATTATTTATTTATTTGCGTGTAGTGGTTTTACCAGATGTAAAAATTCCTGAACTAGTAGCTGAAATCCAAAAAACTGTACAAAATTATTTAGAAGAGATAAGTGGTGTAACGATAGCAGAAATTAAAGTTTTGGTTGACAGTATTTCTAAAGAAACTAGGCTAAAATAACTGTTAACTGGAAAAGAGGTTTTTATGGGGAACAGTGATTTCTGGCTAGATTTATTAGCAAAACACTGGGGCAAGGTCTTGGGAGGGCTTTTAGGTCTTGTTATCGGGATTATTTTTTTAAGATATGGGTTTTTCAGTACAATTTTTTTGTTACTGATGGTAGCCGGAGGTATTTATTTAGGTGGCAGGCGTCTTGACGGCAGCATTGCTTGGCGAAACTTCTTTAAAAGTTTATGGAAGTAAAAAAATAACAGGTAAGCAGGAGTGATTTTATATTGAGTAGGCGTTTGGCAAGAGAAGTGGCTTTCAAAACTCTTTTCCAGTTGGATATTACCGGGGAAAATGATTTTGCTTTTTTAGGGCAGTATTTTGAACAAGAAGGTGTTTTTGATAAAGTGGAGCAGGAATTTGCTTTTGATTTGGTGAAAGGAGTTATGGAGAAAGCAGACGAGTTGGATTCTTTACTTGGTCCATATTTAAAAAAGTGGGAAATAAAACGTCTCCCGGTAACAGATCGTTCGATATTACGCTTGGCTCTTTATGAAATTCTTTTCACAAAGGATACTTCTTTTCCAGTGTTTATTAACGAAGCAATAGAGCTGGCAAAGATGTATAGCGATGAACAAGCAGCTAAGTACATTAATGGGGTTTTGGATAAATTTTGTCAAGATTTAAAAAAGAAAGAATAGAAGGACTAAGATAACAGGCTATCCGAGGGGTATTTTCGCCTCTTCGATATAGTAAACTATTTATAATTTTTAAGGAGGTATTGTCTTGACAGCAAAACTAATCAAAGGACCTGAGGTGGCAAAGGCGATCAGAGAAGGTATTGTACGAGAAATGGAGGGCATCAAGGGGAAGACAAAGGAAGTGCCGGGGTTGGCTGTGATCATAGTAGGAGAAAATCCTGCTTCAGCTAGTTATGTGAAGAATAAGGAAAAAACCAGTAAAAACCTCGGATTTCATTCTGAAGTGCATCGTGTAACAGTGGACATTACGCAGGAAGAACTTTTGAACATGGTAGATCGTTTGAATAAGGATGATAAGATCAACGGTATTTTGGTGCAATTACCATTACCGGATCATGTTGAGGACAAAGCTATTCTTAATGCTATTTCTCCTGAAAAAGACGTGGATGGGTTTCATCCTGTTAACGTTGGCAACTTGGTGGTTGGAGGAGATTGCTTCATACCTTGCACACCGCATGGAGTTATGAAAATGTTGGAGTGGACGGGGGTAGACCTGAAAGGTAAAAATGCTGTAATGGTAGGGCACAGTAATATTGTTGGTAAGCCGACAGCTATGTTGCTTCTGAATGAGTTTGCTACTGTTACTATTTGCCATGTTTATACTCAAGGGTTAGCAGCTATTTGTCGTGAAGCTGATATTTTGGTTGTGGCTACAGGTGTTCCTGAACTTATAAAGGGAGATATGGTTAAGCCTGGTGCGATAGTGATTGATGTCGGTATCACTAGGGTTGATGGGAAGATTGTTGGTGATGTAGAGTTTGAAAAAGTTAAGGAAGTAGCCAGCTGGATTTCCCCTGTTCCAGGCGGAGTTGGGCCAATGACTATTACTATGCTGATGCTCAATACACTGGAGTCATTTAAGAGGAAGCACAGCCTTTAGTAATATTAGGAGTGGTATTAATGGGAGGCCGCTTAATAGAAGGGTTGGTAGTGCTTGAAAAATTACGGCACGAAGTAAAGCTGGAAGTTGAGAGCTTAAATACTAAAGGCGTTATTCCTTCTATGATTGTGGTGGTAGTAGATGGTCCCAATGCCTATGCTAGGGTTGCTGATCTAAAACTTAAAATTTGCCGACAGTCAGGTGTGAAATGTGAGGTGATTTTTTTACCATCACATACCCCACAAGAAGAATTGCTCTCACTTATTGAAGACCTGAATGCTTCACCTGAGATACACGGAATTAACCTTCATCCTCTTCCGGTACATTATGATTATTATCTAATATATAGTGCGTTATGCCCGGGGAAGGATTTGGATGGGTTACATCCTGTTAATTTAGGAAATATTGCTATTGGTAATAGGAAAATGGTTCCTTTTGTACCTTTGGCGATAATGGAGCTGATTAAAAGTACGGGTATTGCTATCGGTGGTAAGAGAGTAGTTATTATAAGTCGTAGTGAATATATAGGCAAGCCTTTGGCTTTCATGTTACTGGAGGAACATGCGACTGTCTCTGTTTGTTCTTCACGCACTAGGAAGATTTCTCATTATACCCGAGCAGCTGATATTTTAATTGTGGCTACCGGACATGCCGAAAGAATTCCCGGACATATTATCAAGCAGGGAGCAGTTGTTATTGATGTCGGAGCTAATATGGTTGGGGGACATATCGTTGGAGATGTAGAATTTAAGACCGCTAGAGAAGCGTCCAGCTGGATAACTCCTGTTCCAGGGGGTGTTGGTCCTGTGAGCATGGCGATGATGTTGAAAAATCTCCTTGAAGCGGCAAGGACAATGTCTTTCTAGTTAAAAAGTATTACTTGTCTGACTTATAAGAGCTAGGAAATCTTTCTGAGGTTTGTAATAAACAGGGAGATAAACTGGCTCTTATTTTTATGATTTATACTGTACAATCGCTGCAGAATTAGCTATAATACTACTCAACCCAACTTCATGAAAAGACAGTTAAAAAAGGCGATTTAAGGTTAACTTCTACT